>JAGHEC010000341.1 GCA_021159525.1 Deltaproteobacteria bacterium
GGACAAGAGTCCCTTGGGGGATTTTCAGCGGGTGACGCTGGTTCCCCGGAAGTTTATTGATCCCCGCAACCAAAAGTAGTTTCGCATGTCCTGATCTGTGTCTTCTGGCCGCAGGCCCCTTATATTGTGCATTCTTTCATGGTCTGGGCCGCCTTTTTGTAGACATCCGAGAACCGCAACAGGCCAACGATGTCGTCCCCTTCGAAAACTACCAGAGCGTCGTGACGGTTCATCACAAAAAGGTGAAAGCATTTGGCCAGGCTGTCGTCCACATGGACGCATTGTCCCTCCAGGGGGGGCTTGAAAAAATCTCTGATCCGGAGATTTACGGCCTTGCGGCACAAGTCCTTGAACGGATTTTCCCACAGATGATAATCGTCCTGCATGGACTTCCAGATATAGCCAAGCCCGAAACGGGTCAGGATGTTTTGGGCGTCCATCCGGTTATAGCTGGTTTCCAGACCCCGGATCAAATCAATGGGAGAGAGCTTTCCAATAATTTTTCCGTCATTGCCCTCCACCAGGAGGATCCTCTGTTCCGATTCTCCGGAGAGATATTTTTCCTGGGCCCTTTCCAGTGCCGTCAGCCCCTCGTAAAAGGTTGCGGCTTCGGATATCCTTGGAAATTTGTCTATGGGAACCATGAGATCGCGCACCTGCATATTTTCCATTGGCCTGTCCCTCCTTTGCTATGAAAATATGAAAAACGGTCAGCGGGGCGCAAGGTTCAACGGTCCCGCAGTTCGAGGGACCATGATGTATTAACCTTAACCCCGAATGGTGGGTTCTGTCTCATTCCGCGCGGGCCACGGGCCGCACCGAAAGGACAGGACACTGTGCCTGACGGATGACCCGGTCTGTGGTGGAACCCACGAGCAGTGTCTCGACCAGGCCCCGGCCCCGGACACCCAGGACAATGAGGTCCATCTCATTGACAGCCGCATACTGAATCAGTTCCTCGTGGGGCTGGCCCGCCAGGAGTACGGTCTGATGCCGGCACCAGTGAGCGGCCTCTTCCGGGATCATTTTGGTGAGCATGGTATTCAGAGGCTCACGTATGCCTTCCCGAAGGTCTTCCGAGCGTTTTGCATGCTCCGTGAACAGGTGTTTATAGATGGGTGGTTCAATCACATGGACCAAGTGGAGCTCGGACTGAAATTCCTGGGCAAGGCTCAAGGCATACTGAAAGGCCAGGAGGGAATCCGCGGAAAAATCGCATCCCACGAGGATCCTTTCCATCCGGATTTCTTGATCCGATGGAAGCTCAAGTCCTTGTCCCGGGCTTCTGATAGACATCAGGGGGCAGGCAAGGGTCTGCATGAGACGCTCGGTCACCGACCCTAAAACCACCCTTTTTAACCCGGATCGTCCGTGGGTCGCGGCAACAACGAGGTCGATATCCTTCTCCCGGGCAAGTCGTGTGATCTCGTCCACAGGATGGCCCAGCAGGACCAGCTGCACCACATCCATGGGTTGGTCTCCGACGAGCTGGTTGAGCTGATCCTGGGCATATTCGGTCACGGCCTTTTGCTGATCCACCCAGTTGACCATTGCCTCGTCATAGCCTGCCACCGGCGTGATATCCACCACATGGCAGACATACAGTTTGCTGTTGTATTCCCTTGTTAGCCGGATGGCATAGGGGAGCGCGTAGCTGGAGAAATCTGAAAAGTCCGTGGTGCACAAGATGCTTTTTAATTGAACTCTCATAAAATCATTCCCTCCTTTGCTGATGCCCTGGTTCCTGTATGGCCCTGTGGACCGCCGCGGCCTCGCTTAACTCCCCTGCCATTGCGTTGCGGCCCCCTTTCCCGACGCTGAACAAACAGAGGACCGGATTATGTTTTCTGCCATGCAATCCCAATGCCAGGGTTCTCACAGGGCTTTGTTGCTACAATCTGTTTGAATTCAATTAAAAAACAAGTCGAGCGTCTGAGCGGAAACAGCCTGGCGCCGTCAGCTGTTTTTCCAAAGTGTAAACCCCTTGCCGGCGTGGGGCCTGCTCTCATGTCTTTTTGCTCAACAGTCGATAAAGGGCCTGCTCCATCTCCCATCCGGCTGCGAGCTCCTCTCCGACTGCGGCCAGGAGGGCCTTTGCCCCGGCAGGGCCCAACTGCGTCCGGAGGGACGGACACAGGTAGTTCAGGCAGAAGGCATAACGGGCCCGCAGTAGGCATCCCTGTTTACCCAGAAAAAAGCACTCCCCTGACAGGCTTCGAAAATGGGGGAGGGGAGCCCCAAGCAACAGGTTGATAAGGAGGAGCATGGGATCGTACCATGTCTCCACCTCCTGAAAACAGCAGCTGCCGGTCTTTTTCGCGCACAGGGAACATGCGGCCGCGGCCCCCGTCTGTCTCATGAGGGCCTGGGTGTTTTCTATGGCCAGGTCATAGCATGTCAGGCACCGGTTCATTTCCGGGAGCGCCAGGATCCTTTGGCCATGGGTCTGATAGAGGCTTTCTGCCTCGCTTATCCGGTCGTGGATGTTGCCCTTGTTCATGCCTGGCCTCTCAACCAGTTTCCATCCATAAATGCCCCTTTTTGTCCGCGCTCCGCTTGGACTCCCCACTCTCCGAGCGGGTCCCCAGTTTCACAATCTCAGCGTCAATCTGGGGGATTCCTTGCCTGGCTGTGCAGCGCACGCAGACAGGTGCGGCCTACTTTAGTACGCCTCCGCGTAATCCCTTGATTTGTCCCCGCTTTGCTTGGACTCACCATCCTGCGGATGGGTCCCCGGTTTCCTTGATCTTGTAAAAAATGACTCATTTCTGGATTGGAAACTCGCTCGTGCCCAAAATCTATTTGTGGATGGGCACCAACTAGTCCCTGCCCTTCACTTTATGTTTTTTAAATAGCCCTTTTATCAGGATGATGCAAGGAAGATCTCAATGCCTGCGTCTTGACCTTCCAGCGGAAATAGGATAAATCTTGTGTGATAGCTCAATAAATAGGGGCAGGAGGGTTTTTCTGACGCGACTGCCGGGAGGGTGCCGTCTCTTCTTCGCTCGCTTCGCTCGACTCAGACCCCACCCTTCGGGCGGGTCCCCGGTTTGTCCTCGCTTTGCTCGGACTCCCC
>JAGHEC010000021.1 GCA_021159525.1 Deltaproteobacteria bacterium
ATGGTACATTCGCTAATATCCCCTAATTACTGAGCTGATACGAAAAGAGCTTTCGAGGTATCATTTAATGAAAAATGCCAGAATCATTTTGATCCGACTGATTCTCTCCGCTGTTTTTGCTGTTATCATTTCCCGCCTGTTTTTTGCCAACATGTCAGTCGTAAAAGTCGTGGGCTTGGGGGCGACCTTGTTTGGGTTTGCCTATCTGTTTGAGTATGTGAGAAAGAGAAATCAGGGAGGAAACGCACCATGAAAGCGGTTAAGTATGTATACTCGTTCAAAGAAGGAGACGGCAAGAACAAAAAGCTCCTTGGCGGCAAGGGCGCCAATCTATGTGAAATGACGCAGATCGGTCTCCCGGTGCCGCCGGGGTTCGTGGTCACCACCGAGGCCTGCCTGGCATATTTGGAGCACACCAAAGGGAGGGGGGGGCTTCAGCCTGAAGTGGAGGAACAGATACGCGAGGCCATGGCCGAACTGGAGAAGGAAACCGGAAAAGGGTTCGGGGATCCATCCAACCCCCTCCTGGTATCGGTCAGGTCCGGGGCCGCCATTTCCATGCCCGGGATGATGGACACCATCCTGAATTTGGGACTCAACGACGACACTGTGGCCGCTTTTATCCGCCTTACGAACGACGAACGTTTTGTCTATGACCTTTACCGCAGGTTGATTCAGCTCTTTGGCACGGTGACCTTTCACATGAAAGATGAGGACTTCAACCGGATCTTCAATGAGCTGAAGCAGAAACAGGGCGTTAAGCTGGATGTGGAGTTGAACGCCGAATCCCTCAAGACTGCGTGCAAAGGGTTTTTGGCGCTTTTTAAAGAAAAGACAGGCGAGGGCTTTCCCCGGGACCCCTATGTCCAGTTGTTCCTTGCGGTGCAGTCGGTCTTCAGGTCGTGGATGGGAAAGCGGGCTGTGGATTACCGCAAGGAATTCAAGATTACCAAGGAGATGGCGAACGGCACGGCCGTCAATATCTGTACCATGGTCTTCGGGAATATGGGGGACGACAGCGCCACGGGCGTGGCCTTTACCAGGGACCCTGCCACGGGTGAAAACCGGTTTTTCGGGGAGTATATGGTCAATGCCCAGGGTGAGGATGTGGTGGCCGGGATCCGAACGCCCAAACCGATCCGGCAGCTCAGACGGGATATGCCTGATGTCTATCCGCAGTTAGAAAAGCTGCGGCATACGCTGGAAAATCATTACCGGGAGGTCCAGGACATCGAGTTCACCATCGAAAAAGGGAAACTCTACTGCCTGCAGACCCGGAATGCCAAGATGAATGCCGCGGCGTTTATAAAGACTTCTGTGGATATGGTGAACGAAGGGCTCATCTCGGAAGAAGAGGCCCTCCTAAGGATTCAGCCGGATATGCTGGAGCAGCTCCTGCACCCCCGCCTCGATCCGGAGGCCAAGTCGCCGGTCCTAGCCCAGGGACTCCCGGCCTCCCCAGGGGCCGCATCGGGCAAGCTGGTCTTTGATGCGGACAGGGCCGAGACCAAGGCCAAACTGGGAGAAAAGGTCATCCTGGTGAGGGAAGAGACCAAGCCCGACGACATTCACGGTTTCTTTGCGTCTCAGGGGGTCCTTACCAGCAGGGGGGGCAAGACATCCCATGCGGCCGTGGTGGCCAGGAGCATGGGCAAGCCTTGCGTCTCCGGGTGTGAGGCCATTGTGATCAACGATTTCAAGCGAGAGGCGGTGATCGCGGGGGTAACGCTCAAGGAAGGGGACATGATCACCATTGACGGGACAACGGGCAATGTTTACCTGGGAAAGGTTCCGACGATCGAACCCGAATTTGTGGAGGATCTTCTGGTTCTCCTGGAGTGGGCAGACGAGATCAGCGATCTTAAGGTCATGGCCAACGCAGACACCCCTGAGGCGGTGGCCAAGGCCAAAAAATACGGGGCCGTGGGGATCGGACTGTGCCGGACCGAGCGGATGTTCAATCAGCCGGAAAGGCTTCCGGTGGTTCAGCAGATGATTCTGGCGGAGACCACCCGGGAGAGAGAGGCGGCCTTGGAGCGTCTTCTCCCGTTTCAGAAAGAGGACTTCAAGGAGATCTTCAGGCTTATGGATGGCGACCCGGTCACCATCCGGCTCCTGGATCCGCCCATTCACGAATTTCTCCCCTCTGCTGAGGAGCTTTCAGACGAGATCAACAAGCTGAGGGATCTGAAACAGACAGTGGAGGGCATAGCGACCCTCCCCGAGACCCTGAAGATGCTGGATCCGGAATTGCATAAGCGCTATGCCCCCAGTCTGGATCTGATCATCAAGGGGCTTGAGGAACTCAAGACCCGGCATCTCGAAGGCCCCATGATCGAATCCAAGGAGCTTATGCTCAAAAAGGTCAAGTCCTTGGCCGAGATCAATCCCATGCTGGGGCACCGGGGGGTCAGGCTCGGGATCACTTATCCCGAGATCTATTCCATGCAGATCCGGGCCGTCCTCGAGGCAGCGGCCGAACATATGAAGGAAGGGGGAAGGGTCTCTCCGGAGATCATGATCCCACAGGTCTGCACACTCGAGGAATTGAAATGGGTCCACCGCTACGTGACCCGGATCAACAGAGACGTAGAGAAGAGATACAAAATCAAGATCCCGTATAAATTCGGGACCATGGTGGAGGTGGTGAGGGCCTGCATGCGGGCCGGGAGGATTGCGGAACTGGCAGAGTTCATCTCTTTCGGGACAAACGATCTGACCCAGGCCACCTTTTCTTTTTCCAGGGAGGATGCGGAAAACAAATTCCTGCCGCTGTACGAAGAACGGGGGATTCTCGAGCACAATCCCTTTGACGTCCTGGACATCAAGGGCGTGGGCAGACTCATGAGAATTACCATGGAATGGGCGCGCAAGACGCGGCCTGATCTCAAGGTGGGGATCTGCGGCGAGCAGGGCGGGCATCCCGACTCCATCCGCTTCTGCCACCATATCGGCATGACCTATGTGTCGTGCTCGCCGCCCCGGGTTCCTATTGCGAGGCTGGCCGCGGCCCATGCCAAGCTCAAGGAAAAGGAATACGTGCTGGATTGATGCGAAGGAGGCATAGGGTTTCGGGCTTTTTGATGCGCTCAGCGCCCTGGAAAAAGGCAAGCGACCGATTGCGGATGCCTGTGAACGGCCATAGCCTCGAACGTAGCCCCTGAAAAGCGCCATGCTCGCCAAGACGTGGACAGGCGCTGTTTTCCTTACCGGTAACCGTTCGCGGGTGATTTTTGGTCAAATTCGGGATTGTCTGCCTTACGTAATAGCTCAATGAACAGGGGAGGAGGGTTTTTCTTGTGGCCCGGCACTACGTTCGCTTTTATCCCCGGAATTATTGGGCTGATACGTTTTTCTCATATCAGTGTATCAAATAGATCTCAAGCCCCCGTGAACGCTTACCCTTACCGAAAGGACTCACGCGCGTGCCTCCCATCGGTTAAGAGGACATTCGGAACAGAGGGGAGTTTTACGGCAGTAATTTTTTCCTGTCAGCACGATCAGGGCATGTAACTCGTTGTAGAGACGGACATCTTCAGGAAGATGATCCATAAACAGGCCCTGAATCTCGTGGTAATCGGCCTCTTCAGGCACCATGCCGTGCCTTGTCAGGATGCGGAAGGTATAAGCGTCCACCACGAAAAGGGGTTTGTTGGCCGCGTACAGAACAATGCTGTCCGCGGTTTCGCGCCCGATGCCGTTGACCGAGAGGAGGGCCTCCCGCAAGGCAAAGGCATCCTGATCAAAGAGAAGCTCAAGATCCCCTTCATATTGATCCGCAATAAACCGGAGGAGGTTCTGGAGCCGCCTGGCCTTGACGTTGTAATACCCGGCAGGCCGGATATGGCGGGCCAGTTCCTCTGCCGATAATGAAAGGAGGCGATCCAGGGAGATAAGCCCCTGTTCTTTAAGGTTGCCAATGGCCTTTTCTACGTTGGACCAGTTGGTGTTCTGGGTGAGGACAGCCCCTATCATGACCTCCAGGGGCGTTTCGGCCGGCCACCAGTTCTGGGGACCGAAATGGGCCAGGAGACGTTCGAACATCTCCATCAGCCTTTGGCCCATGCGGCTGTGGGGAAGGAAGTGAAGGATGTGTTCAGGACCTGGGCAAGTATTGGGTTCCAAGGCGTTCTCCCTAATAAGGATCTTATGGCTTGACAGGCGTGAGAAGATACCTTAGATTTTGCGCTCGTGTCAAGGAAGCGGTAAAAGGTATCAGCTCAATAATTAGCGGGGTAACCGCAAACGTACCACCGGGGCAGGTGGATTTTTCTTCCGCTCCGGACCTCCGGACAGTCGCCTCAGTAAAAGCCTCCTGCTCCTGTTTATTGAGCTATTACGGTAAAAGGATATCTCATACATGAGCTCAGCGACCCTGTTTGAAGCCGTTAGAAAGATCCGGTAAACATGGCAAAAGGTCAGGCCCTCAACAAGACCCGGAATATAGGCATCATTGCCCACATTGATGCGGGCAAGACCACCGTGACCGAACGCATCCTTTTTTACTCGGGCCGTGTTCACAAGATGGGGGAAGTGCACAACGGCGAGGCCACCATGGACTGGATGGTGGAGGAAAAGGAGCGGGGGATTACCATTACCTCGGCTGTCACTTCGTGCGAGTGGCTGGGACACACCATCAACATCATCGACACCCCCGGTCATGTGGATTTTACGGTTGAGGTGGAGCGGTCCCTACGCGTCCTGGACGGGGCAATCGGTGTTTTCTGCGCGGTCGGCGGTGTGGAGCCCCAGTCCGAGACCGTGTGGCATCAGGCCGACCGATACAAGGTCCCCAAGATCGCCTTTGTCAACAAGCTGGACAGGGTGGGCGCAGATTTTCACAGGGTTGTGCGGATGATCCGGGATCGATTGGCGGCCGTTCCCCTCGTCTTGCAGTTGCCCTGGGGCGTGGAAGACGGTTTCAAAGGAGTCATCGATCTGGTGTCCATGAAGGCCGTTGTGTGGGAAGACGACTCCCTGGGCGCGCGCTTTAGTTCGGTTCCGGCGCCTGAGGATATGGCCGATGAAGTCTCCCATTACAGGGAGCTTCTCATAGAAACCCTGGCCGACAAAGACGACCGGGTGATGGAACGTTTCCTGGCCGATGAGGACATCCCGGTCCGGGAGATCAAGGCCGCAATCCGGAAGGCCGGCATCGATCTGAAGGTGGTCCCCGTGCTGTGCGGCGCCGCCCTGAGAAACAAGGGGATCCAGCCCCTCCTGGATGCCATTGTGGATTATCTGCCTTCGCCCCTGGAGGTTCCCCCTATCATAGGGACAAACCCCGCAACAGGGGAGGCCGAAACCCGGCCTCCCAAGACCAACGGGCCTTTTGCTGCCCTGGCATTCAAGGTCATGATGGATCAGGGGAGGAAGATGACCTATCTGCGGGTCTATTCGGGCACGGTGAAGGCCGGGGATCCGGTCGCCAATCCCGGAAGGGGTCTGATCGAAAGACCCGCGCGGCTTCTCAAGATGCATTCCAACAAGCGGGAGCGGATCCCCGAGGCCTCTGCCGGCGATATCGTGGCGGCCATGGGTCTCAAACTCGCCGGCACCGGCGACACCCTCTGCGACGAGGCCCACCCGATTTTACTGGAGCCGATGGAGTTTAACGAGCCGGTTATCAGCGTGGCCGTGGAACCTAAGAGCGTGCAGGATAATGACAAACTTCTGGATGCCCTGCAGAAGCTGGCGGATGAAGACCCCACTTTCCGGTTCAAGATCGACGAGGAGACCGGCCAAACCATCATTTCGGGAATGGGCGAATTACACATTGAGATTATTATGGGAAGGCTGAAGCGCGAATTCCTGGTGCCGGTCAATCAAGGCAAACCCCAAGTCGTATACAGAG
>JAGHEC010000045.1 GCA_021159525.1 Deltaproteobacteria bacterium
CCAATCCCCACCCTGTCTGCCTGTCAATATGAGATCATAATCGCCAAGCTTAGCGATAGCGTCTGCCAGCGCCAAGGCAATAGAATAACTGTCCAATTTATCAAAGGCATCGTCCTGAAGGAGTATCAATTCATCGGCTCCGGCAGCGAGGACTTTACGAAGGACGGTGTCCGAAAGCTTTTTGCCCAGGCTGAGGACGGTAATCTTGCCACCCAAGTCCTCTGTGATGCGGAGGGCTGCTTCAAGAGCATTTTCATCAAACGGGCTGATCACTTGAGGAGCGTCAACGATCACTTCCTTATTTTCAGCATCAACACGGACATCCGATAAGGGAGCTTCTGGATCGGGTATTTGTTTTGCGCAGACAATGATTCTTACTTCTTTCATGATCTATCCTCCAGTTTTGTGATTAAGGCTGGAATGATCTTCTCATAATCTTCTACGACGCCATAATCCGCCACTTTGAACATGTTGCAGCTGGCATCTGTATTGATGGCGATAATCTTCTTTGAGTGGACCATGCCTACAAGATGCTGGATCGCTCCCGAGATGCCTATCGCGACATAGATATCTGGAGAGATCATGGTTCCGGTTAGACCCACCTGATGATCCGACGATATCCATCCCTTGTCCACGGCTACTCGGCTGCAACCAATCATTACACTGCCAAAGGTTTTGCTTAAGACCTTTCTCAGGTCTTCCAGAATTTCAAAGCCTTCTTTTTCACCCAGACCAGCTCCACCCGATATCACTACGTCAGCTTTGTCAAGCGCTACGACCTCTTCTTTAACAATCTCCAGCGAAGTGACTTTTGCCATGTTTTGGTCCAGTTGTACATTTATCTCAACGACTTCAGCGTGACCCTCGGTTCTTTCGACAGGCGAGAAGACTTTGCCTCGGACCGTGGCCATTTGGAGCGGGCCGGGGCATTTAAATACTGCAATAGCGTTTCCACCCGAAACCGGTTTGGTTCGCAGGAGTAGCTTGTCCTGCGGATCAACAGCCAGATCAATGCAGTCTGTGGTCAGCCGCGCACCCAAACGACAGGCGAGTCTTGGTCCGAGTTCCCTTCCCATAAAAGAGTGACTCATGAGGAAAACAGCAGGCTTAATCTCCTGGCAGGCCTTTTCCAAGGCCGCGAGCCAAATCTCCGGCTGAAAGTCTTTCAGCAGGGAGTGTGTTATGCTATATACCTTGGCTGGGCCATACGAACTTGCCTCAGCAGCTGCATTGGCGGGCGAATCTCCCAAAACGAGAATACTAAGGTTGCTGCCCAGGTCTTCGGCAAGCTTTTCGCCGATCGCGATCAATTCCAGGGACCTTGGGTCCAGGGCGCCTTCCTTGATTTCTCCCAAAATCAAAACATCATCCATGTGGATCCTCCTCTTGTAGGTTATTGGGTCATATATAGGGCAGTGTAGATTTAGACATCAGCGTCATCCGATGCCAGGGCTTGGAGAACAAGTGCATTTAGATCCATAACCCGAAGGGTCTTGTTCAACCCAGTCGCTTTGCGTGCATCTTCCAACATAATGCGGCATAGGGGACAAGCCGTCACCAGAATGTTTGCGCCGGTCGCTTCGGCCTCCCTGATCCTGATTTCGCTCATCTTTACCTCACTGGGCAAATCCTGCCACATCCGACCGCCGCCGCCGCCACAGCAGCGGCTGTTTTCGCGATTGTGTGGCATTTCTACCAGTTCGATTCCCGGTATTGAACGAATTATCTTCCGAGGCTCGTCAAATATGCGGTTATGGCGTCCGAGATAACAAGGGTCGTGATAGGTAACCTTTGTTTTCTCCTGTTTATCGAACCGGAGGCGGCCATTCACGAGTATTTCATGCAGCAACAGCGTGTAATGGCGTGCCCTAAAAGGGGCCTGGGGATATTCATTCTGAAAGGTGTGAAAACAATGAGGGGAGGAAGTGACGACTTCGGTGATGCCATAGCGATCAAAGAGGTCAAGGCAGTTATCCATCTGTTCGTAAAATAGGCCTAACTCACCGACTCGTCTGGCAATGTCTCCGCAGCAGGGCTCTTTGTTGCCGAGGATGCCGAAAGATATGCCGGCTATGTTGAGTATTTTTGCGAAAGAGCGGGCGATTTCTTGAGCAGTATCATCAAAGGAGGTGGTGCATCCCACAAAATAACAGAGATCCGCTTCAACACCTTTTTTTGTCAGATCGGGCAACTGCAGGTCTTTGGCCCAGGCGTCTCTCTGTTTTTTAGATGATTCCCATGGGTTATCGTATCTTGCGAGTTTTTCGAGGGTCTGGTTGAGGAGCTTGGGGACCTGTGTCCCGTCCTCTATGGCCAGTATGCGGTTTTTAATTACCGATTCAAAGGATGCCCCATAGACAGGACAGACTTCGAGACAAGCGCGGCAGGTTGTGCAATACCAGAAATTTTTGTCCGCCTCGGTTTTTTCGCCCGTCAAAAGGAAGCGAATATCCCCGAAAGGCGAGTGTGTCTGCCATAAAGATCGGCGCATGGCCTGGATAAAATCGCGGGGGGCAAAGGGTTCTTTAGCACCTGCGGACGGACAGACGGCTACGCACCGGCCGCACCGCATACAGGCATCAAAGAAGACCGAATCACCCAGATCGAATTCTGCGGCATTTTCATCGAAATCAGGCGAGGCCGATTTTTCGAATCCTTGGAGGTAGATGGATGCCGGGGCGCCGAGAATATGAAAAAGTTTGGTAAATGGAATAACCGCAATCAAAGACAGGCTCAGAATGATGTGACCCCACCAGAACGCTGGATAAACAGCCTCGGCCATGCGGGTTGAAAGGAGCCCTCCTATCCAAGTACCTGCAAATGACCATCCTGCCCAAGCCGGTTGCTCGTATGCAAGCCGAAGTCCTTCCAGGGCGAATCCTGAAAGCCCTACAAGGAGTATCCAAATTGGTACGGTGATATCCTCCAATCTGCGCTCAAGCCTTGGAACTCGCTGGATATAGCGACGGATCAGGGCCCAAATAGTCCCGACCGTCAGCATAATCCCTGCAATCTCCATAGTTATTGAGAAGGCCAAGTAGGGGATTCCCGTCAGAAACGTGAATACGTAGTGGTGTGCCGCAAGTATCGCCGTACCGATGAGAAGGAGAAGAAAACCCCAAAAAATCAACAGATGCATCAGACCTGCGGCGAGTTCTCCCTTAAGAATGCGACGGCCTAAGAAGACATCCAGGATCATGCGGTTGAAAGCTGTTCTGGAAAAGGGGAGACTTAAGGAACCTGCATTTTTTTTCCAAACGATCAGGTGAGCGGTCATTCCGGCCAAGAAAAGTAGGCTGGCCAAACCTGCCAAAACATAGAACAGCCACACATGATCTATTTGCCAGAACATTATGCGCTGGGGGGCCATAACGAAATTTGTCCCTTCTTAGAAGTTTACGCTGCTTGTTTTAAAAAATGATCTCTATTTTTCTGTTGACTTGTCAAAGCATTTGTTTTTATGTTGCTATAAGATTTGCTTATGATTCTTGGTTTTTGAGAGTGTGGAATGTATATCAACCTGAACCAACTCAGGGCTTTTTATCTGGCGACCACAAGGAAAAGCGTAACCAAGGCGGCCAAGGCTTTGTATGTTACTCAGCCTGCGGTTACTATGCAGATTAAGACTCTTGAAAGAGCACTAGACATAAGACTATTTAAATATTACGGAAAACGACTTGAATTGACGGATTCAGGGCGTCTGCTGTTTCATTATGCTGAAAAAATTTTCGACATCGTGAGTGAGATGGAACGTGTGATGGAGGGCCACTCTGAGCTGTCGAGAGGCTCGCTGATTATTGGGACGACACGGAGTTTCGCGAGACATCTCA
>JAGHEC010000457.1 GCA_021159525.1 Deltaproteobacteria bacterium
CGATGAACCACGAGAAGGAACCGCTTGGGCCCAAGACTAGGAAGACGCCCGCGATGGCGTGGCAGGGGCTATGCCCCTGCCAGAGGGTGGTATGCGCCTCCCTATGCTTCCCCGTATGGCAATCCTTACCCTATGAACCCCGATGATGAAATGGCCATGTTAAAAGATGAGGCCAGCGCCATCAAAAGCGAGCTGGAGGCCATCAACAAGCGGATTGAAGAGCTTGAGTCCAAGCCTTCGGCCTCCTGATGAAACCAGGGGGATCCCGAATTGCTTGAGATGCAACGGCCATGGATATGCCATTTCATGTTAAATTTCGACAGGTGGGGGTCGTGGCCGGATGGATATGCCGGGCGGCGATCCCTATCCTTTTATGGGTCTTATCATTTCAAACCGCTTACGCAAAGGGACTATCCATGAACCAACCCGGCCGTCAGCTCCTGATAGTCTATGACAATTACACACTGAAACAAGCAGTGACGCCCGACTGGGGCTTTTCCTGCCTCATTACCCTCCCCCAACATCAGATCCTTTTTGACACAGGCGGCGACCCTTCCATCCTCCTTAAAAACATGCAGGAGCTGGGCGTGGACCCTCAAAAAATAGAGGCAGTGGTCCTCTCCCACGCTCATGGCGATCATGTGGGGGGGCTGTCTGGATTCTTTAGGATGCAGCCCAGGGCGGTTATTTATCTCCCTGGATCTTTTCCGGCAAGTTTCAAAGAAGCCCTCCGTAGGGCATACGCCAGGGTGGAGGAGGTTACCGGTCCTCGGATGATTTGCCCTGGGGTCTACACCACAGGTGAATTGGGATACGGCCTCAAAGAGCAATCGCTGGTCATTAAGACCGGTGCGGGTCTGGTCATCATTACGGGCTGCGCTCATCCCGGCATTGTGGAAATCGTGGAACATGCGGCAAGGGTTTTCAAAGAAGAGGTCTATCTTTTGATAGGCGGATTTCACCTGATGGGGTATTCTCCGTCGGAATTGAAAAATATTGCCGGGAGTCTGCACAGGCTCAAGGTGAAAAAGATAGCTCCCTGTCACTGCAGCGGCGATGAAGCCAGGGAGTTTTTCAAGGCATATTACAGGGACAAGTACATTGCCTGTGCAGCCGGCTTGGTTCTCGCCATACCGGATCTCAAGGAATAGACTTAATGCGGCCTGCTGGCCGCAACCAAACAGGTTTCACCCAAAATGCCGCAACGTTATGCCCGCGCGGGGGGTCACTGGCTCCCCTCCAAGACGGGACAAAAACCGTATACAGCTCCTGGGGACGGCAGCAGAGCGTTGGAATTCGTTCTGAACCAGCCCCAAGGACAGTCTTTCGTAAGACGGTAGTCCTTTGCTGCCTTTTCATAAAGGCTATTACGAGTCATGGGGCGGTCGCCGAACGCTGCGTACGCATTTTGTTGTCCCGTCTTGGAGGGGAGGCAGTGACCCCCACGCGCAAATTTCCTTGCACGTTGCAGAGAAGTTATAAACAAAGAGTCGAAGCACAATTCCCTGGATTATTTATTCCCTTTTGACCTTCCCTCGTTGCCTGGTTCGGGGGCCTGAAGGCGCTGTATGACCACGAGACGTCGGAGATGGGTTGAGTGGGGGATGGCATAAGGGATGTCGAGCCTGAGGGCGTAGTCCTTCGGGAAGCGGACCAGGGCCTCCTGGATTTCGGCCATGCAGCGGGGCCCCTTCATGAAGATAGCCCAGCCTCCTGGCGCCAGGCATCGGCGAACCCGGCCCAGGGTGCTTCCGATGGGTTCCACGGCCCGGGTGATCACACCCTGGACAGGCTGATCAAAGGAGGCGTAGATCTTGCCGGCGTGGATCTCGATCCCTTTGAGGCCCAGGGCTTGCACCACTTCCTGGAGGAATCGCACCCGTCGATGTCTGCCTTCTGAAAGGATGATGTGGGTCTCAGGACAGACGATCTTGAGGGGGATGCCCGGAAGACCTGGGCCTGTGCCGATATCGAGAAGAGGGGAGGGCAGTTGCCAGCCAAGGAGCCGGGCAGGCAGAATGGAATCAATATAGTGTTTCTGAACCATGCTGTCGAACTGATAGATGCGGGTCAGATCATATGCGGCATTCTTTTTCCTGAGAAGTTTGTGGTATTGCCACAGCCTTTCATATTGCAGGTCTGTTAAGGGCAAGCCGCTCCGTTTAAACCATAATTTAAAGGCAGGCAGGCCCGGCACCAGCTTCCGGCGTTGGGACTTGGGTCTGAGGCGGGGTCTTGCCTGTGGATTGTCAGCTTTTCGTCCCATGGATAATGCAGCGGTCTTTCCAAAAAGGTGGTTATCGCCGGACGCCCTGGAGGTTCTCTATGAAGACAACCATCTCATTTCCGTGAACAAGCCTGCCGGCGTGCTGGTTCAGGGGGACAGATCCGGGGAAAAGAGCCTCATGGATGTGGTCAAGGAGTATATCAGAGAGCGCTACCAAAAACCAGGCAATGTCTTCCTGGGTCTGGTTCACCGACTGGACCGGCCGGTTGGCGGGGTGGTTCTCTTTGCCAGGACCTCCAAGGCGGCCTCCCGGTTGATGCGGCAATGGAAGGCCCATGAGGTCCGGAAGACTTACTGGGCTGTGGTGGAAGGAAGGCCGGAACCGGAGAAGGGGAGGATCGAAGGATATTTCCGGAAATCAGGGAAGCGTGTCCGCGCTGCCCGGAAAGGGGATCCCGGGGCCAGAGAGGCAGCGCTGAAATACAGGACACTTGCCCATAGAAAGGGGTTCTCCCTTGTGGAGGTGGTTTTAATCACCGGCAGGAAGCACCAAATCCGGATCCAACTTTCCCAGGCTGGGTGTCCCATCGCAGGAGACGTAAAATACGGGGCCGGGGCCTTTTTGGAGGACAAGACCATCCGGCTTGTGGCCCGTTCCCTGACGTTTCAGCATCCTGTCGCCGGCGGTCAGATAACAATCTCCGTGGATACAAAGGCCCTTGAAGATGAATTTTCCATGGCCTGATCCGCCATGTGCGCAACTCCTCGAGCCCGGCCCGTCCGTGGCAGATGATCAAGCCTTCAAAACGATCAGCGATCGGATTCCCACACTGCAATGCGGGGTTTTCGTTCAGGCACTGATTATTGAGCTGATACGATGATTGGTTGCATGTATTATAACAGCTCAATAAATGGGGGCAGAAGGGTTTTTCTGACGGGACTGCCGGGAGGGCGCCGTCTCTTTGTGACTTATCAGTGGGGGAAGCCGCAGCTCGACGAAGTCGAGAATGCCAAAGGGGCAAGCCTGCCCGCCATTGCTTTGTTACCCATGTTACTTCCTTCTGCCATCGCAGATCCACGGGACGAAAGTCTTGGCAAGAACGCTCAATTGGCCTTGGCAGGCGGGTGTCCCCCGCAGGTAAGTCACTCAAGAGACCAGCCCGGAGGCCCGGAGCGGAAGAAAAATTCTTCTGCCCCGGCACCAGGTTCGCAGTTATCCCCCTAATTATTGAGGTGATACAAAAGGGCCATGTCATCCAAAAAAAGACGAAAACGAAACAAGTCGCGCCAGGGCGGAAGGCCGGAGGCCACGTCTGCCAATCCGACGGCATCGGACGTCAAGGAGCGTTCAGCAGGGCATGTCCCCCAACCGGATCCCCTGCCAGGCGCCAGGGAAATCCGCCTGCTTATTTCAAAAGGCGATACCAAAACTGCGCTCAACAAGGCCAAAAGAATCCACAAAACCGCAGCCACAGACGTCTCGAAAGCTGTCCTCATGGAGGCCTATGCGGCCAGGATCTTGAGTCTGAGGCGTAAAGGCATGGACTCTGAGGCCGATGTCCTCGTGGACCTGGTCGCCTCGCGATACCAACCCTCCGATCAATGGCTCACAGAGGTCCAGATATCGGCTGAGGCAGAGGATGGGATTGGAGACGCCTTCCTGGCGCCCCTGGCCGACCCGGCTACGCCTCCGGAAACCGCGGAGATTATCTGCCGACAGATAAAAAGGAAAGTGGTTGACCTGAATGTCTTGGCCAACGCATCGACCCTCCCTTCTGACCATCCCCTCAGGCTGCAGGCCGCTTGCCTCCTCAAGGCATTTCATGCTGTTGTCTCTGGACCGGTTCGGGGGTCGGATATCTCCCTGCCGGAGGTCCCCAGGAGAAGCCCCCTGGCGCCGTGGAAAATGCTCATCCAGGCCATCTCCTCTTTCTACCAGGGAGCGCACGAGGTCTGCCGGAGGCGTCTCCAGGCCATTGATCCCGACTCGGCCCCGGCTCGTCTGGTCCCGGTAATTCGTGCCATGATCTCCGGAAAGGGGGAGGCCCGGCTTTCTGAGAAGGGCCGACGCCTTATGGAACAGGTCTTAGGAAATCGGGGCGAGATTCGGCAAAAACTTCAAGATGTTGAAACGGCCCTGGGCAAAGGGCGGCAGGCCGATATTCTTCCGGCCGTCCGGGCTGCGCTCATTGCCTGCAACCGCCATTGCCCGGAGCTTGTGGACCGGCTGAAACAGCACCTGTCGATCCGATCATGGATCCTGGACATGGACCAAAAGGCCGTAAAAAAGGCCATGGGCGGGCCATCTCTGAAAGACGCCTACTACTGGAGGCTCTTGGCCCGGGCCGCAGAATTAAAGGGCCAGGTCTTCCTGGCATGCGCTATGTGGAATGAGTTCATGAAACATGCCGTCCACGAGGGTCTCCTGGGCAAAGACAGTCCGGAGGCATCCGTGATCTATCTGCGCATGGCAGACATGCTCGCCCAAACGGCCGACGAGGAATTTACATGGAATAGATCCCGTTTTGAGGCCAAATTCAGGAGATGGGGCGGGTTCAGGGACTACTATAAGGATCAGCCCAAACGGATCGTAGATGCGGTCCGGCAGGCCCCCGCTTCCTATGAGAGGCTTGATTTTCTCTATCCGGAAAGGCTCTATGAAATGGTTTGCCGGGTGGCCCCTTCCGCCGACGCCTTCCTCCGCTGGCTGCATTGGCTTCAAAAGCAGAGGGCCGACCAGAAAGCATGCGACGCGGCAGCCCTTGCCTGGCGAGCGGCCTTGCCTCAGGATGTCCGTCCGCTCCTTTGCCTCGCCAAGTCAGCCCAAAGGCGAAGCGCATATAAGAAATGTCTGTCCTATCTGGATCTGGCCGAGAGGATCGACGGGCTGAATCCCGACATAAAGAGAATCCGGCTGATTGCGACTGCGGGAATAGCCCTGAGACACTTAAGAGAGCAAAAGGCCCATCTGGTCCGGAAAGACATAAATATCATGCAGACCCTGCCCCTGTTCCGGGAGGGGGATCGCCAAGCATTTGTTGCCGCCCTCAGGTGGGGGTATGGCCTGATCAAAAAGGACAACCAGGAGTTGCGAGAGGCCGAAAAGGAGTTGGTCCGGATCCTGGGCAGCCCGTTTGCCGCGTCCCTCATGGTCCAGGCCCTCCTCTCGGCCTGCGGCCTGGCATCCCGCAATCTGAAGGGCACAATCCTTTCGATCCGAGAAACGCCAAGGGACGGGGATCTCCTGCTTGCACTGGGCAGGTGTTGCCTCCTGGGGGACGAGTTAGGGATTCCGGTCTCCATTCCAGAGGCCTGTTCAGACAATCTGGAGGAGGCGTTCCGGACCGATGGCCCGGCCCTGGACGAGGCCAAGATCATGGCTGTCGGAAACGCGGCTCTGCGGCAGAAAAAGCCTAAACTGGCATATTCGGTTTCGGTTGCCGGCCTTAGAAAGCAAGGCGCCTCGTGTGCCAGGTTCCTGCTGCTCAGGGCCACGGCCCTGCCTCTCTGTGAGCACGCACGCAAAAAGGCCTGCATGGAGGCCGCCATCGGGCTCGCCCGGAAGGAAAGGGACATGGATCTTTTGGACGAGGCTGTGGAGTTGCAGCGGAACATGGGCCGCTCGGGCCTGGCCTCTCCTTATATCGAAACGCCCATTGGGCCAGGCAATCTCTTTATTGACGACAAGACAATCGATGCTACCCTGGCAAAAGAACGCGCGGCCAGCGACTACCCGGACCGATGGCCCGGCCCGGATGACGATTCGGGCGGGGAATACGGGGACGCGGATTTTCACGACTGTCGCCGTTGCGATGCCGTAGACTGTGCTGACAGGATCGAACCGTATGATCCCGATCTCGACGACTGGGACGACGAGGATGGGGGCATTTCTGAAATTGATGTGATTGCTGCCCTGATAGAGGACGGCCTGATCGATATCCCACCGGATATTCCCCCTGAGATCGTGCCTGTGATGCTGAAGTTGTTCAAGAAATACGGGGACAGGAATGGGAGAATCCCTCCGCCTGATGAGCTCCTCAGAAAAGATCCCGAGCTGGCCGAAGAACTGGAGGCGGTCATCTCGGACGCCTTGGCGAGAGGCGGCTTTCGCGACCGGGGCCGTGGAAGATCCTCCTCACAAAAACGGAAACGGGGCAGCCGTTCAAAAAAGCAAGGAAGGCGATAGATCATGGCGCCGGTCAATTCACTTCCCCCCGACGGGGACCCCTACGCCATCCTCGGAATCTCCGAGGGTGCAGAACCAGAGGAAATCCGAAGGGCATACCTGGAAAAAATCCGGCAATATCCCCCGGACCGCTCCCCGGAGGCCTTCGAACGCATTCGGGATGCCTATGCCGCCCTCAACAACCCTCTTCACCGCATGCGGGTGATGCTTTTCTCGGTCGATCCTGAGCAATCGATGGTCGCTCTGCTGGACCCCCTGAAGCCCAAAAAGGCTTTTGTCGGTCCCCTCCCGTGGCTTGAAGCAATGGAGGAGTAAATGGCGCACCGTCTGCGCTCCAATCGCGTCAAGGAGTGGATATATCGAACCGTCGGTCTTCTGAAAGCCCGCAGCGCCGGGAATATCGCCGGGTCCGAAGAGGTGAAGGACCTTATCATGCGCCGTTTTGAGAATTGGCTCGATGAGGTCCTGTCCGGGGAAAAGCCTCTCGAGGGGATCGATCAGGAGCTTTTCTCGGAACTGACAAGGTCTGAAGACCCCGGCACAGCGGCGCCGGTCAAAAACACCCAGGACCTTTACGAAACGTGGTCCGCCATAACCGCCCTTACCCAGGAGGTCAAGCTGCAGGGTCGGGCCTTTAGGGAATTGAGCCATCGGCTTGAGGGCCTGCCGCATTCTCCCGCGGCATTGGAGCGCATGGCCGAGGTCCACAGGGAGACCGTCGCCCAAGCAGTCGCTTTGACCGAAAGCCTGCGATCTACGCTCTATGAGAGGCAGCGCGAGCTCGAAAGAGAGGCTGAACGATGTGCCAGAAATACCTTTCTGGACGCGGTGTTGGATATCCGCGACCGGCTGATGATCGGCCTTAAGGCCACCCGGGAAAGTCAAGAGGCCCTGGATGCCCTGGGCCGTTCCCCAAGGGGGATCACGGGTTGGTTCAGGGCAAAAACCCCCCTCGTGCGCCAGACTGCCGACATCGCGGCCGGCCTCAAAAAGGGCTATCTCCTGGGGCTGGAGAGACTGGAGGAAACCCTGCAGGAATATGGCGTCCATGAAATCCCGTGTGCGGGGGAACGGTTTGATCCCGCAACCATGAGGGCAGTGGACATTGAGGAAACAACTGATCTGCCCGACGGCACGGTCATGGATGTCTATCGCCCAGGTTATGCGAGCGACCGGGAGACCATCCGCACGGCCCATGTGAAGGTGGCGCGCGGGCCGCATCATTCACAACAGAATGGGAGGCAAATAGATGAATCATGACGATATGATTGTCGGGATCGATCTTGGAACCACCAATTCCGAGATTGCCGTATTTTTTCAGGACAAGGTGCAGGTCGTGGGTTCAGGAAAGAGGCTGATGCTCCCATCCTGCGTGGGTTTGTCCCCGTCCGGCGAACTCCTTATCGGGGAAGCCGCCCGGAATCAGCAGCTTCTCTATCCCGAACTGACCGTGCGCAGCATCAAGAGAAAGATGGGGAGCAACGAAAAGACGACCCTCGGAGACAAGGCATTCACCCCCCAGGAAATATCGGCCTTTATCCTGAAGGAACTGGCCGGATGGGCGGAAAAGCGTGTCGGCCGACCTGTGGCAAAGGCTGTCATTTCCGTGCCTGCCTATTTTTCAGATGCCCAGCGGAATGCTACCCGGGAGGCAGGGGCCCTGGCAGGGCTGGAAACGATCCGGATACTCAACGAACCCACCGCGGCGAGCCTGGCCTACGGCTACGGAAGCGGGGAGAGGCGCACGGTCATGATCTACGACCTCGGGGGCGGCACCTTCGACGTCTCGATCGTGAGCATGGAAAAGGGAGTCACAGAGGTCCTGGCAAGCCACGGCAACAACCATCTGGGCGGAGACGATTTGGATCAGTTGCTGGTAAACCACCTTGTAACGCAATTTCAGGAGGAACACGGCATTGATCTCACAAAGGGGTTTCCCGCGGCCATGGCCCGGCTGTGGCGCGCCGCAGAGAATGCCAAAAAAAGGCTCAGCATGGAGCCCTTTGTAAAGATTCGCGAAGAGGCCCTGGCATCCCCTGAGGGAAAACCCCTCCACCTTGAGAGAGAAGTGTCTCGCGAGGAATTCGAGGCAATGATCTCTCCGTTGATCGAGTCCACACTGGATTGCGTATCCAAGGCCATGAACGATGCCGGAAAGCGGCCCGGGGACCTGGATGCGATCCTTCTGGTCGGCGGCTCTACGCGGATCCCCATGGTGCAGCGGGCTATTGAAGAACGGGCAGGCCTCACGCCCCGCCACGATATTCACCCGGACCTGTGCGTGGCCCTCGGTGCAGGAGTGCTGGCTTCGCGCATTTCCGGACACGAAGTGGGACGGGTCCTGGTGGACGTTACCCCTTATTCGTTTG
This sequence comes from Deltaproteobacteria bacterium, assembly GCA_021159525.1. Taxonomy (GTDB): domain Bacteria; phylum Desulfobacterota; class DSM-4660; order Desulfatiglandales; family Desulfatiglandaceae; genus AUK324. The sequence continues at coordinate 8,783 of JAGHEC010000457.1, forward strand.
GTCCTTCCTATCTGGGAGAAAAGGACGGGTTCCCCTACCCCTACTGCTACCATCCCATTATTCGCGCCAACACCCCCCTTCCGGTTACCCGCACAGAACGGTATTTCACCTCGGTGCCGTACCAGAAAGAGGTTATTGTCGAGATATTTCAGGGGGAGGACGCGGACGCCCTGAAGAACATTCCGGTGGGAAGCTTCCAGATAAAGGGCCTCAATTCCGGCGAAGAACCCAATACGATCCTTTGTAAAATGAGCCTCGATATTGACGGGATCCTCACGGTGACCGCCATTGAGAAGGCCACAGGCAAATCTAAGCAGATCACCATCCATAATGCACTCAGGCCCATGAGCGAAGGGGAAATAGCCACGGCCCGCAAACGGCTCCAGACCATCTATGAAGAGCGTTCAGCCGACGCCGCAGAGGATGGATTTGATGACTCGGGATTAGAAGAGGTCCCTGACGACAATGCCGTCTACGCCCATGTCGTACCTTTTCCCGATCGCAAACAGGAGGAGAGACAAAAGGCGCATGCAGAGGTCGGTCCCGATGAACCCGGTGAAGAGGCCGCAGCGCCTAAGGATGCGTGGTCCCGGAGCAGGCAACGGGCCGAGAAACTCCTCGAACGGAGCCGGAGCATTCTTGAGGACATGCATGAAGACGATCGGGAGGAGGCCATTGACCTGCACGAGCAGATCCAGGCTGCGCTGTCTGCGCGGGATTTAGAATCCCTGAACACTGCCTGCCTGGAGTTGAACGAACTCCTGTTTTTTGTGGAAGGGAAGTGATGGCCTCCCAAACAGCCTATCGCTGCCCGGTCTGCAGGGCGCCCTTCCGTGGAACACAGGAGTGCTCCCGCTGTGGCGCAGATCTCACCCGGGTCATGTCCATACTTGCCAAGGCCCAGATCAGCCGTGAGCATGCACGGGCGGCTATTCGTTCCGGCCAGTTCCACAAGGCCCATGTACTGGCAAAACAGGCGCAGGAACTGCACCAAACGGAACAAGGAAGACGCCTCCTCCTGCTGACCGGCTGGCTTGGCGCCGGAAGATGTCACGAAAGGTGACCATGCCATGGTTTGACCATGGATGAATGCGGCGTGTTGCGAGATCAATGTGAGGTTTGGAGAAGGATAAATCTGATGGACAAGGATATCTTTTATGAATATCCGGGAGACAATAGTTTCGGCGACGGAATTCTGCTGAACGAATTCAGGGGTGAGTTTTCTCTGGTGGCCGCCAGGCACAAGGACGGCAAGACCCTCATGGAATGGGTATATCCCCAGAAACGGGACGGGAGCAGGGCCCCCCAGGAAAAGAGCCTCCCATGGAAGATCAGGCTGGGCACGAGAGACGAGGCCATCAAAGCGCTCCGGTTTTTCCTGGCCAAACTGGAGGGGGCCCCTGCCTCCAATTACAAGAACCAGCCTCGACGAGAGAATGTCCCAGTCGGGGAACCGCCGCCGGATCTGCCCTACGATGATGATCCCCCGTTTTAACGCAGGCCATCCATTTTGATCCGGTGGTAACAGCTCAATAAATGGGGGCAGAAGGGTTTTTCTGACGCGACTGCCGGGAGGGTGCCGTCTCTTTGTGACTTGTCAGTGGGGGAAGCCGCAGCTCGACGAAGTCGAGAATGCCAAAGGGGCAAGCCTGCCCGCCATTGCCTTGTTACCCATGTTACCTCCTTCTGCCATCGCAGATCCACGGGACGAAAGTCTTGGCAAGAACGCTCAATCGGCGTTGGCAGGCGGGTGTCCCCCGCAGATAAGTCACTGAAGAGACCGGCCCGGAGGCCCGGAGC
>JAGHEC010000009.1 GCA_021159525.1 Deltaproteobacteria bacterium
ACGTAAGGAACATATTTTCGAATTCATATTCCGGGTGGAGAGCCTCGCTCTTTATGCCCACACACCGGGCGGGTCGGGAGAAAGAACAGAACGTCATCCGATTCAAAAACCTTCTGCGAAAGGCGGAGGAACGCCTTATGGATAAAGGTTTGCGGTCCAGCCAGATAAAGGCCATGCTCAAAGCGCCTCAGCTTCTGCTTCAGGATCCAGGGTTCTGGCAGCGCCAGAGCGACGGTCTGGCAGTCTTTTTCTCCGCGGAAACCTTCCACTTCTTCCGGTTGCCGCTCCATTTTGACGAACTAGTGGTTATCTCCAGGCGTTTTCACGTCAAACCGCTTCTTTCCATGCTGATCAGTGAGGGTACATTCTATGTCCTCACCCTGAGCCAGAATCAGGTACGCCTCCTCAAAGGGACACGCCATACGATTGACGAGGTAGAGATTGATGAGCGCATCCGGAGCATCTCCAGTGCCTTGCCGGATGCCTTCCCTGAAAAGCAATTCCAGTTTAACACAGGCGCGCCTCCCGCCCCCGGAGGGAGGCCGGCCATGTTCTATGGCCATGACATTGGCAATGACGTCAAAAACAACATACTGCGCTGGTTTCGCATGATCGACACGGAATTGCGCGATCTGTTCTCGGGTGAACAGGCCCCCTTAGTGCTGGCCGGGGTGGATTATCTTCTGCCCATTTACAAAGAGGCAAACACCTCTTCCCGCATAATCAATGGCGGCATCCCGGGAAACCCCGAAGGGTTGAGGCCGGAGGACTTGCATGAGAAGGCGTGGCGTCTTGTGGAGCCCATTTTCAAGAAGGCCCGGGACACGGCAGCCGACCGCTACCGCCAACTGGCAGGCACCGGGCACACTACAACCGAGGTAAGAGAGGCAGTCTTGGCAGCCCGTCACGGCCGCGTGGAGGTCCTGTTTGTCCCGGTGGGCGTGCAGGTATGGGGTCAGTTTGATCCGGATAAAGACGAAGTGCATATGCATGCATCTCATGAACCGGGCGACGAGGACCTGCTTGATCTGATGGCTATCCAGACACTGATCAAAGGAGGGACCGTTTACGCTGTTGCGCCTGAGGAAGTCCCCGACAAAGCCTCTCTTGCCGCCATATTGCGGTATTGAACACCGAACCCCGGGAGATCCTTTTCAATACAGGATGGGTAGTGGTCCGGGGACAGGTATTCCTCTCGGGTTAGAAACGACGAGATGAGATCTGCTCGTAGGAATCCGGGATTTGAAATCCGGGATGGACACCGCCTTGAGACTGCGGCATTTCTCAGGATCATTCGGCCGCCCGAAGGGCGGGGTCTGAGTCGAGCGAAGCGAGCGAAGAAAAGACGGGGCCCTCCGGGCAGTCGCGGCAAAAAACCCTTCTGCCCATATTTGTTGAGCCGTTACACCAGAACTTTAAAGACGGAGAGGCAACCTTATGGAACCGGATAAGAAATACATTACCCTTGATGTAAACCGGGCTGGCGTCAAGAGCAGAAGCCCGGAGATGTCTCTTCTCTTTGAAATAAACGATGTGTTATCAACCCCCCTGCAACTGAAACAGGTCCTGCAACGGGCTTTGTCCAAGGTGTTGGCCTTCTTTCAAATAGATTCGGGCCGCATCTATCTGCTGAATCCGGACGGAACCCGTCTGAAACTGGTTTCCCATCAAGGCATAGATCCGAGAGGGCTTGAAGAGGTGAGCATCCGAACGGGGTTTTCAGGAAAGGCGGTCAGGGCCCAATCCTTTATCGCCCAACACGTGTCCGATCTGGAGGATCGGGAGAGGGTCCATCTTCTCAAAAAGAAGGGGCTGGAAGTCATCATGTGTGTTCCGCTCATCACCCGCAATAGTGTATTGGGGGTGATGAACCTGTCCGCCAAAAAGGACATTGCTCTGGCTTACGGCAAGATTGATCTTCTGATCACCATCGGCAACCAGATCGCGGTGGCCGTGGACAATGCACGGCTTTACCGAGACCTGGAAGAAAACCTGGCAGCCCTCAAGGAAAAAAAGGAGATGATCACCTTCTTTGCCTATTCCATTTCACACGACCTCAAAAGTCCGGCTGCCAGTCTTTACGCCCTGGCCAACAGGCTGAAAGAAAAGTACGGCGCCGGGCTCGATCCCAAGGGGCTGGAGCATTGCGATCTAATCCTGCGGACCTCCCGGCAGATGCTGACTCTGGTGGAGATGATCAATGCCTATATCGCCGCCAAAGAGGCGCCTCTGCATCTGGAAGAGGTCCCTGTGGGCGAGGTGGTGGAAGGGGTTGCAAAAGAGTTTTCGCATGAGACCAGGAAGCGACACATCCAGATCGTGGTGTCAGAAAACCTTCCCTTGATTATTGCGGACAGGATTGGCCTGACCCGCGTGTTTCGCAATCTCTTTGACAATGCCCTTAAGTACGGGGGAGACGGTCTCTCCGAGATATGCATCGATTACCGCAGGGAAGGCGGTTTTCACCTGTTTTCTTTCGGCGACGACGGCGTGGGCCTGGCGGATCAGGATGAGGAAAGGCTTTTTGAACTCTTTGAGAGGAGGAAGGATTCACGGGGTATTACCGGAACGGGCATGGGATTGGCTATTGTCAAAGAGATGGTGAAGCGGCACGGCGGGCGGATATGGGTTGACACGGCCTATCGAAAAGGCGCCCGATTCAACCTGTCCATCTCCGAGGATCTGAAGCCGGGTCAGGTCAATGCGTCTCATCCCGACCATAAATGATCACCCGGCCTGGACACCGCACAGTAATGCCGTTAATCTGAAACCAGTAGCGGTCCAGGGAAGGGGTTTTTGCTCCAACTCGGGGCAATGAGGCCGAGCGTGGCTCAATCAGGGCCTGCAGAATTGGATTGACCTCCGAGCCTTAATGCGGTTAATATAACACGTATCAGCTCAATAATTAGGGGGATAACAGCGAAGCTAACACCGGGGCAGGAGGATTTTTCTTCCGCTCCGGGCCGGTCTCTTCAGTGACTTATCTGCGGGGGGCACCTGCCCCTTTGGCATTCTCGCATTCGTCGAGCCGCGGCTTTCCCCACTGATAAGTCACAAAGAGACGCCGCCCTCCCGGCAGTCGCGTCAGAAAAACCCTTGTGCCCCTGTTCATTGAGCTGTTACTTAAATATTAAGGAAAATCAGGACGTAAAGCGGTGTTTCCAGCCTGGCGGAAGCCCGGCCTCAAGGCTTGTCTCAGGCGACAGGTTCATCATATCAACATATGGAGGAGACAGAATGACATCCTTGCCCAACAATATCCGGCCCAATCTGGCGGGTGATTATCCCAAGATCGATTCCACGGCCCTCATTGATCCTTCGGCCCAAATTATCGGCCATGTAGAGATCGCCGCAGACGTTTTTGTGGGGCCATTGAGCGTGATAAGGGCCGACCAACGTGGCCCGGACAACAAAGTTGCCCCGATCGTGATCGAAGCGGAGGTCAACATTCAGGATGGGGTCATCATCCACAGTGATGCAGGGGCCTCGGTGGTTGTGGGAGCCAGGAGTTCTGTGGCCCACGGTGCAATCATCCACGGGCCGTGCACCATCGGTCGGGAATGCTTTATCGCCCTACGCTCGGCCCTCTACAAGACAACGCTCGAAGACCATGTATGGGTGGGGATGGGGGCCGTTTGCAAGCTGGTGAAGTTTCCCTCATTTACGCGCGTACCTGCGGGGAGCGTTATCCGTGAGATGCCTGATGTGCTGGAACTCCGTCTCGTTACCGAAGAGGAACGTGAATATATGGAGAAGGTATGGGCCGCCAATTCCCGTTTGCGCATGGACTATCTGGAACTGAGAAAAAAGGCCGAATCCATCAGGTCATCCGCGGAGAAGAAAGCAGACAACAAGAAGTAATCTCAGTCATAAAACCTCATGCGATCCTTTCACTTAAAAATGCTTGGCGAGCGCAGTCCCCGCTGCTTGCGGCGGGGGCCAGCGAGCAAAATTTAAAAGGGTTAACCTTCCTTACATTTGGGGGATTCCCCGCAGCTCGCTGCACGGTTCTTCAATTTCTAAATGTCATTTTGAGCTTGACATCCAATGGCTTGGCAGGTAAATTACTTTTCATGTAATCTGATCCAGCAGAACAGGATGATAAACGAATGAGGAACATTTTGGAACCAGGGATTATGTGCTTTGCAATAGCTATGAGCGCCGCCGGGGCAGCCGCTGCCCGGCGGCCTGCGGTCCTGGTGGGGGATTGCTTCCTTAAATGAGACATCAATGATCCAGGGGCCGCGGGCAGTGCCTGCGGCCTTTTTTTGGGGGCCGCTCATGGGGCGGCCTTTTTTTGTGACTCGGCGCGGGAATTCCCGGCCGACCGGCCACCGGGAACATTGAAACAGCATCCCTAAGCCATAGTGATATAGACAGAAAACAAACAAATTGGAAAGGACAATCGTGTCATGAGAACCGAAATCGTCCATATCGGCGCAAGTGAGCTCAATTATGAAATTAGGAATATTATGCGGGTGGTGGATCAGCTGAAGGCGCTCGGATTGGACATCAATCTGGAGAATATCGGCGACCCGGTAGCCAAGGGTGAAAAGGTCCCTGTGTGGATGAAGGAAATCGTTTCCCGTGCGAGCATGGATGACTGCGCCTACAGCTACTGCCCCAGTCAGGGCGTTCTGGAAACCCGGGAATACCTGGCGGAACGGAACAACCGACTGGGAGGGGCCAGGATAAGTGCGGATGATATTATTTTCTTCAATGGCCTTGGAGACGCCATCGCCAAGGTCTACGGGTTCTTGAGACGGACCGCTCGCATTATCACGCCCTCCCCGACCTATACGACCCATTCGTCTTCCGAGGCTGCTCATGCCGGGGTCCCACCCGTAACCTATCCCTTGGACCCTGACAACTCTTGGTATCCGGATATAACAGAGCTGCGGAAGCGAGTGAAATACAATCCGGCCGTAGCCGGTATTCTGGTCATCAACCCGGACAATCCGACAGGCGCGGTCCACCCGGAATCAATTTTAAAAGAAATTGTCAAGATTGCCGAGGACTATGATCTTTTTATCATTGCCGACGAGATCTATCAAAACCTGGTCTTTGACGGTGTCCAGACACGGACCCTTGCCGAAGTGATCGGCCGGGTTCCTGGCATTGCCATGAAGGGCATCTCCAAGGAATTGCCATGGCCCGGTTCCCGGTGCGGATGGATCGAACTTTACAACCGGGACAGAGACAGGGATTTCAAGACCTACACCCAGAGCATTCTTAATTCCAAGATGGTGGAAGTCTGTTCCACTACCCTGCCCCAGAAGGTCATCCCGCAAATCTTTGAACATCCTGAGCATGAGGCCTTTCTCAAAAAGCGGAGGGCCCGCTACCGCCGAATGTCAGAGACGGCCTACCATGCCCTGAAAAAGAACCCTTCCATAGTGATAAACCGCGCAAACGGGGCATTTTACATGAGCGCCATATTCAGAGAAGGGGTCTTGAACGGGAATCAGACCTTGCCCATTAAAAATAGTCAGATCCGTTCACTCATCGACTCGCTTCTCCGGTCGAATGGGAGCATTTCTCCGGACAAACGATTTGTGTATTACCTCCTTGCGGCCACAGGGGTGTGCGTAGTGCCCCTGTCCTCGTTCAACACCGAACTGCAGGGCTTTCGTTTCACGCTCCTCGATCCAAATGAGGCGTCGTTCGCCCGAATGGTAAATGCCCTGAGCGAGGGAATTACAGCCTACACATAACCATGTCAGATAAGCGTGGCTGCAAGGCACGGTAATTTTGTTGTAATCCGCAGCGTTCGCACATTACACGAATTACTCGTAATAGCTCAATAAATAGGGGCAGGAGGGTTTTTCTTCCGCTGCGGGCCGGTTCATCGCCATATGGATTCCACCGGTCAGAGGTGCGAATTGCAATGCCGTAAGCGATTTCACAGTCTGGCATCTCCCCTGAAGGGGCTTGACGAATCGGCACTTTCAATCCAGAATAGCGCACCTAAGCAGGAGAGGAGCTGTAGCCAGCATGATTCAGAACGACCAATGGATATGGGTGGTGGTTCAAGATCCGGGCGGAAACGAGCAGTTTTTAGGGCAGAGGGATGAGACGAGGGGGATTTCCTTTATCCCGGTCTGGCTCGAAAAGGATGCGGCCCAAAACGGCCTTAACTTGCTCTCGCGTCATGCGGGGAGCAAGTACGAGGTCCAGGCCATTCAATACGAGACCCTGGCCCCCAAGGCGGCTGAAGAGGGCTTCAGCCTGCTTGTCTTGGATGCGTCCGGCAAGGTCATTGAACAGGTCGCACCCTGAGGGCTGAATTATATCCTCGAAACTGACAGCACGGTTGGGGGATTCATCCGGCCTGCCGCCCTGTTTTTGCATTTCAGGCGTCAGCCTTTTGTCCGCATGATCCGGATAAAACCCTTCCGGTCACGCTCTTCTTCAGCGTTCAGGCGGGCATTTCATCTCAAGCCGCTGCCTTTAACTCCGAAGCTGTGACTTCCCGCAACACATCTGAAAGGGGGACATCGTTTCATGAAAAGAGGACCTTACCTAAAATATATTTACTGGATGACAAAACATGAAACAGAGGCATTAAGAGGCGAATTGGCCTCTCAAAATATCAAGGTAAAAACGGCCAAGGGAATTGTCTGCACCCCCCTTGACATTATCAACAAGATCTCCATTGTCCCGCCGGAGGTCTGGAACGATACCTGCGGCAGGCAGGGGAGCTGGTACAGGACATCGGACAAAAACGGGCTGTACCTGGTGATCAGCTCATTTGAGCTGGAAAAGCATCAGGAACGTCGGGCCGCGGTGATTACAGAGTCCGACTTTGTCCCCCCCCGGCTGGCTTCCCAAAAAGACAAGCGTGCCCTCTACGAAGACGATCACCTGAAAGAACGGATGCCCGAAGACTGGAAGCATGTGGATAATACGGAAAAGAGGATCTACCTGCGGTGGGCCAGAAGACTCGGCTCGGATGTCCGGGATTACGATTTTCTGTATCAGTCCCATACAGCCAACCATGCCAACTTCATCCATCCCCATTTCTTTGTGCGGGAAGACGGCCTCCAGGTCCCTTATTCCATTGACCGGAGCGCCCACCTCTGCTCCTGTTGTGTGGAGCTCTTTCAGGTCTTAGGGGCTGATTTCAAGAAAAAGCTGGTTGCTCCCTGTCCCGGGGCGACGATTTTCGCCCGTCTCAAACCGGACCGGTATCTGCTGGTGCAAAACTAAGGGAATCAACACCGGCATCGCGCCGCCCTCGGCAGGAACCTCTCAGAAAGAGATCGGATAACCTTATGGAGTAACAGCTCAATAAATGGGGGCAGAAGGTTCGCAGTTATCCCCCTAATTATTGAGGTGATACCTTATGGAGATACCCTTCGAGGAAACCTATAACCGGTTCATGGTCGATCCGGAACGGTTTGTGATGGGCACGCTGCATGTTCTGGGCATATTCATCGCCGGGGCTGTAGCCTGGTGGCTCATCAACCTGATCATCCGGCGTATGGAAAAGCGGTTTGAGGACCGCCCCTTTTTCCAAAAAAGCGAACGGGTTTTCCCGCTAATCCGGCGGGCCGGTCATTATACAGTCTTCCTGTTTGTGGGCTTGTCCCTCATCAACCTCATCCACTCCCAGATAATGAACCGGGTATTCGGAGCGTTCATGATCATGCTCCTGACCTCCATTGCCTCAGGCATCGTCAACAGCCTCATCCCCTACCTGGAGCGAAACCTGGCCGGTAAAACAGACACCCACATGGACGCCGTCATCATAGACCTCTCCAAAAAATTCGCCGGGATAGCCATCTATGTAGCCGGGGCCATCATGGCAATGGATCGGCTGGGGCTCAATATCATGCCCTTTGTGGCAGGCGCAGGCGTTGCCGGCGTAGCCATCGGGTTCGCGGCCAAAGACACCCTCTCCAATCTAATCTCCGGCATCCTCCTGATCATTGATCGGCCCCTCAAGATGGGGGACCGGATCGAGGTCTGGTCTGCGCCCAGAAACTCGGCCACCTGGGGCGATGTGGTGGACATCGGACTTCGGGCCACCAAGATTAAAACCACGGACAATATCGTGATCGTCATCCCTAACAATGTGCTTATGAATCGCGATATTATCAACTATACGGCCATTTCCGAGGAAATCCGGGTGAGGATCCCTATAGGGATCTCCTATGAAGCCGATACCAAGAAGGCCAAGGACTTGATCGTTCAGGTGAGTCTGGAGCTGGACTGGGTCCTGAAAGATCCCGGACCCAAGGTGGTGGTCAAAAAGTTCGGAGAATCGTCTGTGGATCTGGAGACCAGGGTATGGATCAGTAATCCCCGCAAGCGGATGGATACCATCTCTTATATCACCGACCGCGTAAAGGAGGCCTTTGACAAAGAAAACATTGAGATCCCCTACCCGAAACGGGACATCACCATCAAGCGGGAGCTTGCTGTGGCGCCTGTCTCCGTTGCGGAGAAAGCGCAAGTAAAAAAGGGCCTGACATCTTAGAATGCCCGAATGAAAAATACGGCTCACCGCACATTAACCTGAAAACCGTCACGGGCTCTGTTCTCACGCTCGTTCCTACACTCTGCGTGGGACCGGTTTTCGGACCGGGTCTGGCTGAGAGGCTAAACCAGGCTGTTGGACTACCCGGATCTTTACAAAGTCACCTTAACCGCAATAGCTCAATAAATAGGGGCAGGAGGATTTTTCTGACGCGACTGCCGGCCTCCGGCCCGTAGCGGGCCTACGCCCCGGAGGGAGCGGAAGAAAAATCTTCCTGCACCGGCGCTACGTTCACTGTTATCCCCCTAAGTATTGAGCTGATACCCTTAACCCTGTTTGACTCCGTTGCACGGAAAGGAGCTTTCCCATGAAAATCGACCGGGGCATTATCGACAACATGTACACAGGCCTTGCCCCCGAGACCCGGGCCCGGCTGAATCAGGCCGTG
>JAGHEC010000253.1 GCA_021159525.1 Deltaproteobacteria bacterium
AAGAGACGGCGCCCTCCCGGCAGTCGCGTCAGAAAAACCCTCCTGCTCCTATTTATTGAGCTGTTACTTTCGATCTGTTCCTAAACCGGATAAGCAACTCATATTCATTGGAATTTGGTACGCGGTTCATCTCAAAGCCCAGCCTTTTGCCCAAGGCGAGCATGCTTTGGTTCTCGCTCAGGACAACACCGTGAACTATTTGAAATCCCCTCCTTTCCGCGATGGACAGACAATTTTGAAGAAGGGTTGAACCGATCCCTTTCCCGTGCCAGGGATCGCCCACCACAACGGCAAACTCCCCTGTGATGCTGTCTGGATCCCCGGTGATCCTGGCCACGCCCAGCATGCGCTCCTCACGGGGGTCGTCTTCAAAGGCTACCAACGCAATCTCCCGATCGTAATCGATCTGGGTGAATCTGGCCAGCATCTCGGAACTCAATTCCTTCATGGGGCTGAAAAAACGGTAATAGATGGTGGTTCGCGAGAGGACCTTAAAAAATTCCTGAAATAGATGTCCATCTTCCGGCCTGACGGGCCGGAGAAACACTCTGACGCCCTCCCGGGTGACAAGATGGGTCTCGTCTTCTTCCGGATAGGGACTGATCACCAGGTGCATGGGGGAGGCCACCTCCGGCGGGGAAACAAGGATGCGGGCATCCACGGCCACTGGTTTCCCCTCCTTGATCAACAGTGGATTCATATCCAGTTCGGCAATCTGGGGAAAATCGATAAGGAGTTGGGACAAACGGATGATGGCTTCTTCCAGTCGCTCTATGTCCGCAGCGGGACGATTTCGATACCCCTGCAACAGGCTCCACGCCCGGGTGTCCTCCATCATGCGCCGGGCCAGGAGACGGTTCATGGGAGGAAGCCCGAGTGCCCGGTCGTTGAGGATTTCCGTAAAGATGCCCCCGGTTCCAAACACAATTACCGGGCCGAAGTTGGAATCTTTCTTGGCCCCCAGGAGGATTTCGAGATCCGGGTTGGGGAAAAAGGGTTGTATGGCGACCCCGTCAATCCTGGCCTCGGGCTTGTAGCGGTGGGCCGATTCAAGAATCTGGGCAAAGGCCTCCCGAACATCCTGCTCTGAACGAAGGTCCAGTCGTATGCCGCCTGCATCGGTTTTATGAGTGATGTCCGGCGAATGGAGCTTCATGACCAGAGGGTATCCCATGTCCCGAGCCACGCGGACCGCCTCTTCCTCTGTCTTGGCCGTTTGCGTTCGGATCACCGGGAGCCCGTACCCCAACAGGACTTCCCTGGCATCCGATTCCGGCATGAACCCCTTTTCCGGGGCTTGCTCCAGCAGACTTCTGACCTTTTCCCGCTCAAACACCATGTTCCGGGTCAATCGGGGCGGGATTTCCATGAGGGATGTCATATTTTTTGCATATTGAACCATATATAGAAAGGCCCGGATAGCCCGTTCCGGGGTTTCGTAGGTGGGGATGCCGGCCTTGTTGAGCACCTCTAAGGCCTGCCCAATGCTTTTGCCGCCCATCCAGCATGCAAATACAGGAAATTGGAGATCTTTCATGGTGGCAGCCAGGGTCCGGGCCACTGAAAGGGGATCGGTGAGGGCCTGGGGCGCCAGCATGACGCAAACCCCGTCTGCATCGCGGCATTCAGAACAGACCTCCAAGGTGCGTTGAAACCGTTGTTCAGAGGCGTCTCCAAGTATATCAATGGGGTTGCTCCGGCTCCAGAAGGGGGGCAGAAAGGCATCCAGTCGTTCAATGGTTTCAGGGGAAAGCCGGGCCGGTTCCAGACCGTGGTGCGCAAGGGTGTCCGCTGCCATGACCCCCGGCCCCCCGCCGTTGGTAACAATGGCGAGACGGGGCCCCCGGGGCCGGGGCTGCATGGCCATCAGCTCGGCGCAATCAAAAAGGTCCTGGATGGTATCCACACGCACGATGCCTGCCCGTTTGAAGGCCGCATCATAGGCCGCATCTTCTCCGGCCATGGCCCCGGTGTGGGATGCGGCCGCCTTTGCACCGGCCTTGCTCCTCCCTGCCTTCAGGACAATGATGGGTTTGATCCGGGATACGGCCCGGGCGGCGCTCATGAATTTACGGAGATTGGACAGGCTTTCAATGTAAAGAAGGATGCCCTTGGCAGAGGAATCGTTTCCGAGATAATCGATGAGATCGCCGAAATCCACATCCAGCATGGAGCCGATGCTGACAAAATGGCTGAACCCGATGCGTTCCTTGAAGGCCAAATCCAGAATGGCCGTGCAAATGGCCCCGCTCTGGGATACAAAGGCCAGACCGCCATCATCGGGCATCTCGGAGGCAAAGCTGGCATTGAGGTTTTGCCGTGGATGTATGATCCCCAGACAATTGGGTCCTACAATGCGCAGTTTGCCGGCATAGGCCGTAGCCCGGATACGCTCCTCAATTTCTCTCCCCTTTTCGCCCACCTCCTTTCCACCGGCAGAAATCACAATCGCCCCGGCCATCTTTCGTTCCACACATTCCTCCAAAATGCCGGGCACTGTCTGGATGGGCGTGGCAATCACCGCGAGGTCCACGCCCGTTTCCAATTCAGAAACGGATTTCACGGCCCTGATCCCGTGGAGGGTATCGTGCTTTGGATTTACGGGCAGCAGGTTCCCGGAGTAACCGCCCTTAATGAGGTTTCTAATCAGGGCATTCCCGATACTCCCCTCGGTTTCACTGGCCCCCACGACCGCTATTTGTCGGGGCCGAAAGATCCTGTCCAGGTGGTACTGACTCATGATATGGATGCTCCTTCATTGAGAAAAATGACTTTGGATACAATGATACCATATCTGAGATGCTCATTGAAGCTTGTCGATGGAAAATTATTTGATTGTAACCGTAACAGCTCAATAAACAGGGTCGGAAGGGTTTTTCTGACGCGAGTGCGGGGAGGGCAGGCGTCCCCGGGAGAGGAGTCAGTGAAGAGACCGGCCCGGAGGCCCTGAACGGAAGAAAAATCATCCTGGCCCGGTGGTATGTTCGCTGTTATCCCCCTGATTATTGAGCTGATACGTGTAACCTTTTTCGTTTTGGGGCGCCAACCATGGGGTCTCCGGGGAAGAGGGAGTCGTGCCTTGAGGCGGACGGCCTATGTACCCTGTGCGACTGAAGCCTCATATATCCCAGTTTTTTGAGATCATGCTTGGGTTTCGCCTTGACAGTCATATCAATATTGATACTATTTCACGGCAAGACGGAAAGGACGTAACTTTCCGTCTTGCCGTGAAATAGTATCAATATTGATATGACTGTCAAGGCGAAACCC
>JAGHEC010000471.1 GCA_021159525.1 Deltaproteobacteria bacterium
GAAAAATCTTCCTGCCCCGGTGGTACGGTCGCTGTTATCCCCCCAATCATTGAGCTGATGCGATTTTGTCTTATAAGTGTATCAGGGAGATCTCAAGACCCCGCGAACGGTTACATCTTTTTCAGGAGCTGAGTGGCTGCGGTGAGCATGGGGTCCCAGACCGGGCTGAACGGAGGGGCATAAGCCAGATCGCACTGACTGAATTCCTCCACCGTGAGTTTGGCATGAAGGGCCACGGCTGGAGCGTCAATCCGGTGTGCAGCCCCTTCCCGGCCCACCATCTGGACACCTAACAAACGACCGGACCGCTTGTCCCCCACCATCTGCACATGAAGGGTGGCAGACCCGGGGTGGGCATGGGCGCGTGACCGGGCCTGAATGGCCACATCTACCGGATCAAACCCTGCGTCCCCGGCCTCCTTGACCGACAGACCGGTACGGGCCACCTGGAGATCAAAGACCTTGAAGACTGCGGTCCCTGCTACCCCGTCGAGGGAAACAGCCTTGCCGACAACCGCATCCGCCACAGCCCACCCGCCCCTGTTGGCCCTCAGGGCCAGGGGAATCCACGTCTTTTTGCCGGTCACCACATGATAGGCATCCGCGCAATCCCCGGCCGAATAGATGTCAGGAACAGAGGTTTGCATGCTTCGGTCCACCGCAATGGATTTCTGAATGCCGAGAGCGAGCCCTGCATCCTCGGCAATCCGGCTGTTGGGCGTAACCCCGATGGCCACAATTACCATCTGCGCATCCAGCTCGAGATCCGGGCAGATTATCTTGAGTCCTGACCCTGTCTTTTGGATGCTTTGTACCTCGTGGCCCGCATACATTTTTGCACCATGCCGCTCGATCTCTTCTTTCACGACCCGGGAAAGGGACCCGTTCATCCACGGTAGCAAAACCGGTCGGGGTTTGACCATTTCGACATCCAAATCCCTTGACCGGAGGGCCTCGGCCATCTCCAGCGCGATATATCCCATTCCGATGATGACCACCTTTTTCACCTGATGGTTTACGATAAATTGTTTGATCTTCCTTCCATCCTCAAGGCTCTTGAGACCCATGACCCCTTCCTCGTCAAATCCGGGCAAATCAGGGATAATGGGGGATGCGCCGGTGGCAATCAGGAGTTTATCATACGCCAGTTCAAACGGATCGCCTGTTACGGTCCTGCCTCTCACCTTTTTTGCCGCAGGGTCGATGGCCTCGGCCCGATGTCCGGTCTTTAAGTCGATCCCTTGCTTTTCCCTGAACACATGGGCGTGCCGCACCACAAGGTCGTCTATTTCCCGGTCCGCTTCAGCAATATTGTAGGGCATGCCGCAGGCGCTGTAGGAGACGTCCGACGTCTGTTCCAGGACAGTTACCTCCATATCAGGCTGATTCCGCTTGGCCCTGCTGGCCGCACTCATCCCTGCCGCATCCCCGCCTATAATGACAAATTTCATGGTCGCCTTCTCCTTATCTCATCATGGTCAGACGCCTGACGCCTTTGATCTGTCTGAAATTGGCCCCCTGGCTGACGCACTGCAGCACAAGCTCGGGATCCACGACCCGGGTCCCCGAGACCGCATCCACCCCGTAATCCAGGAGTACAGAGGAAAGGGGCGCGGTATCCCCCAGCAAGACTACAAAGGCATCCGGACGGCGCAAGCCGAGCAGCCCTTCCAGTGTGTGATGGGTAAGAGATGTCCCTGTGATGGCCACTACATCGGCCTCCGGGATCACTGATCCTGCGGCGTCCTCCCCCAGATCATCGTCCTGAGGATTCTTCTCGATGACCCAAACGCGGCGCGCTGTTTCGCGGATCCTCGGTATGAAGGGGAAATGTCCTACGATAGCCACCTGTTTGCCCCGGCCCTTCTCCATGATCAGGTCCGCGGCGTTCAACTCCTGGCAGGCCTCCATATCCACGTCAAGGAGGGAATTGATAGCGGCCATGCCGATGGCGGCCTCCAGGATACGGGGGGAATAGGCCAGTTTGACCAACTCCCCGGCGCTCTTTTTTAAAAGGCTCCCCGGTTCCGCCACCATCGGGGGGGGCTGGCGAAGGGCATCCTTAGGGAGGGTTGCAGCCAGTCCGCAGTCTTGCGTTACCACGGCAGTGTGAAAGACGCCCTGGCGGATGTCTCGGACCGGCGCATTCATGGTCAACTGTGATGTCAGATCATCCAGGATGGTCATAAAACCTCGGCATCCAGAAATCAGCGCTTCATCCCCCGATGCTGTGCATCTCGCGGACGCATTTTCTGGGACCCTGGGTCAGCAGGCCGTGGTCCTTGGGCTTATTCCGGATGGTCCATTCAATCAGCTTCAGGATGGCCTCATCCCCTTGGCCTTCTCTAAGGGGGGTCTTCAGATCGGTCTCCTCATCCGAGAACAGGCATCCCCGAAGATTTCCCTCTGCGGTGAGCCGCAATCTGTTGCAGGCCGAGCAGAAATGGTGGCTCAGCGCCCCGATAAGTCCGATCTCCCCCCTGGAGCCATCCATCTTGAATCGCTTAGCAGGTCCGTCATAGGGATGGGAATGAACAGGCGCCAAATTTCCCAAAGAGAGCAATTGCCGATAGATCTCATCCGTGGAGATGAAGGTCTCGGGATTCCACCCGTTTTGCCCGACAGGCATCAATTCAATGAATCGGATGTGGTAGGGCCTTTTCCTGGCCAGGTCTGCGAAGTCGAGGATCTCATCATCGTTCATCCCCTTCATGGCCACCACATTGATCTTGATCGGGTCAAAGCCTACCCGTTCTGCCTCTTCGATCCCCTCCCAGACCTGTTGAAAGCAGTCCCTTCCGGTAATCTGGAAAAACCGCTCCGGCCTGAGGGAATCAAGGCTGACATTGATCCGGCAGATTCCGCACTTCCGAATATCCCCGGCATATCGTTTGAGCAGCACCCCGTTGGTGGTGAGGGCGACCTCTTTCAGCCCCTCGATCCGGCAAAGACGCTCCAGGAACCCGGCAAACCCCTTCCGCACCAGGGGCTCCCCACCTGTCACCCTTACCTTCCGGATCCCCCGCTGCACGCAAAGCCGTACGAGATGGAGCATTTCCTCATAGGTAAGGATCTCGGAATGCGGCATAAACCGGATACCCTCTTCAGGCATGCAATAGATACATCTAAGATTACACCGGTCCGTCACAGAAAGGCGCAGGTAGTTGATAATGCGATGGTTTTTGTCCTGCAATAAAAATCCTCCACAATCTCCCGAAAAGCACGCTCAAAGAGGCATACCGGTCCGATCCCGGCGTTACCACCGCCACCTGCCGCAGCCTTTCTTGCCGAAACCCCTTCCCCTGCAGCCCCCCTCACGCCTGAACCCTCCACCCATTCGGGTCAGTCTCCACAGAAGATCCATAAGGTCCTCGTCCAAACCGGCATGGTAAAACGTCATATTTTCAACAGGCCTTCTCGCGAGAAGGTCGTAGCGCCTTCGTCTCTCCTCATTCCCCACCACATGATAGGCCTGAGTGATCTCCTTGAGACGCTCTTCACACTGCGGATCCCCGTTGTTTCGGTCGGGATGGTATTTCAAGGCCAGTTCGCGATAGCTTTTCTTGATCTCCTCGGCCGAGGCATCAGGCCTCACACCAAGAATATGGTAATATTCCTTTGTCTCCACGGTTCTACACTCCCATCAGCAACCCATAAGGAAGAAGATGCTGAACTATAGGCCAGAATCAGATCTTCTTCAAGACAATATCGCCCTCGCACACCCCGATGTCATCAGCAATGACACGGCATTTGGTCTTCAGGAGAAAAAATATGGGCCGAGTCTCATTGGAGAGGGCCTCGTAGTTTCCCTGGCCCTTACTGATAATGCACCCGGCTTGCTGATAGATTTCTTTGAATTCACTGCTGCATGTTCCCAAGATAGTCCCCGGCGCATCGGTCCCGGAGGAGATGATGCG
The DNA here is from genome assembly GCA_021159525.1 of Deltaproteobacteria bacterium. Lineage (GTDB taxonomy): Bacteria > Desulfobacterota > DSM-4660 > Desulfatiglandales > Desulfatiglandaceae > AUK324. Next base: position 3,918 of record JAGHEC010000471.1, read on the forward strand.
AGCCGCCTTATCCACGCCCGCGGCCACAGCGTCCTCACGGGTTGCGTCGTTAATTACCGGGACCTCCCTGACTGCATAAATCACCGGCCTGTTCAGCTCCTCAATCAGCACCCGGTCAAAGACGCACTCCCCGGCGTTGTCCCCGAGATAAAGAATCTCGTCGGCCTCTCCCACGGCCTCTCTGAAAGAGGGATAATCCCATATAGCGGCCTCCTTCTCAATGGCCGCGTCGATTTCCTCCCGGAGGTCAAAGGCCCGGTTGGGACCGAAATCAATGACATTCCCGGCAATGGCGACCCTTACGGCAGTGGCAAGCCTGTCCTGGGACGCCTCTACGCGTTCCTTGAGAAAAGGATACAGGACCAGGGCCTCCCGGGTGCTTTCTTCCTTCGCTTCCCTGAAGGGGTCCCGGTTCCCTGTGATCTCGGCCACCTTTTGATAGATCCGCCTCCCGCTCTCCGGCGGCGTGCTCTCCAGGGGAATATCGGCCAGCATCCGGCCGACTTCATCCAGGACCCGCTTGATCATGGCCTCATCCCGGGTCGCGTTTCTCGCGGCCCTCAAGGCCTGGGACAAAAAACAGGGAAGGCAATCGAGATAGGTCCGCACCCGTCATATCCTCAGACACCAGATCGTCTTCCTGAACACATTGTCTCCTGCGCCTTCCAGAAGCACACGGCTATTCCCTGGTCATGGCAGTGCCGCACTTGGGGCACGTCTGCTCATAGCAGGGGACCCCTAACTGGTGAGCGACTTTTTCACCGCAGTTGGGACACACGCAAAAGCCCCCCGGACCTGCCCCAAAACCGCCTCCCATTCCCCGGCCGCCTCCGCCCATGCCTCTTCCTGTCCCGGGTCCTTGACCCCTGGGTCCTGTTCCGTCACCTCTTGGCATGACAATGCCCCCCTTTCTTTCCGAAAATGTTAGATGCCGATATCGCTTGCCAGATTTTCCCAGATTTGTTTCACGGCCTGGCAGCCCTCTGAGCCGCTGTCAAACTCAACCACGGTCTGGCCTTGAACCATGGCCTTGGTAAAGGCCGGATCAAAAGGAACCCTCCCCATAACGCGCACGCCTTTTCCCCGGGCAAAGGCCTCAATGGCCTCTCCCTGTTCGGGATTCAAGTCGAATTTGTTGATGCAGACCATGGCCGGGATCCTGAAAAAGGCCGCCAGTTCAGCCACCCGTTCCATATCATGGCGGCCGGAAACCGTGGGTTCGGATACGATGAGCACCCCTGCGGCCCCGCCGAGGGACGCAATCACCGGGCAGCCGATCCCCGGGGGCCCGTCCGTGAGAAGAAAATCCAGGCTTTTTTCTTCGGCAAGCTGCTTTCCCTGCTGTCGAATCAGGGTAACCAGCTTTCCAGAGTTCTCCTCCGCAATCCCCAAGCGGGCATGGGCCATAGGCCCGAACCGGGTATCGGAAAGATACCACTCGCCGCAGGTGTTCAAGGGGAAATCAATGGCCCCTTCCGGACAAAAGTAACAGCAGACGCCGCACCCCTCGCACTCGATGCTGTCCACTACAAAATCTTCGCTGATCGCGTCCCAACGGCACAGATCGCGGCACAGGCCGCACCGGGTACACTTGTCCTGATTGACAACCGCCGTGTGTCCCGACTGAAAATCGTGTCGTTCACGGATCGTCGGGTTCATAATCAGATGGAGATCGGCCGCGTCCACATCTGCATCACACAGGACCTTGTTTGCGGCAAATGAGGCAAAAGCCGCGAGGATACTTGTCTTGCCGGTTCCCCCCTTGCCGCTGATAACGACAATTTCTTTCATTGAAACAGCTCCTTTTCACGCAGCGAGTTTTTCGATTCGATCATACAGGCCGCGGAATTTTTCCTTCCATTCGGGCATGGCTTCCACAATCATCTCCCCCCTGGAATAGGCCTCGGCAATACGCCTGTCAAACGGGATTTCCATCAACACCGGGACATCTTGCTCCCGGGCGTAGGACCACGCCTCGTCATTTCCAATATCCGACCGGTTGATGACCAGACCGCAGGGGATCCCCAGGATCTTGACCGCACCCACGGCCAGCTTGAGATCGTGCAGACCAAAAGGCGTAGGCTCTGTCACCAGGAGTATAAAGTTGGCCCCCTTCATGGAGGCAATCACCGGACACGAGGTCCCCGGAGGGGCATCGATAATAGTCAGTGCATCGGGTCGGGCATACTCGCGGACCTTTCGGATGAGGGGGGGAGACATGGCCTCTCCCACCCGAAGCCTTCCATGGACAAACTCAATCCCGTTGCGCCGGCCCCGTTCGATCACGCCCAGTTCCCGGCCCACCTCTGTAATGGCCTTTTCAGGACAGACCATCATACATCCGCCGCAACTGTGACACAGTTCGTGAAACGGGAGCACAGTGTCGCCGATGACCACAATGGCCTTGAACTGACATATCTCGCCGCATTTTCCGCACAGGTTGCATTTATCCATATCCACCTCCGGAACCGGGGTGGTAATGGTCTGGACTTCTTCTATGATCGGTCGGAGAAAGAGGTGTGCGTTGGGCTCCTCCACATCGCAATCCAGGACCTGGACATCGGGCCCCATAGACGCAGCCAGGTTGGTCGCCACGGTCGTCTTCCCGGTCCCCCCCTTTCCGCTGGCAATACTAATAATCATATGTAACTCCTTGCTGGGTATTGGACACTTGCTGCTGAATACCGGTCGGTCATTTCTCGCTGCGGGAGATTGAGGGTTATCGGGTCTGTTCCGTTTGTTGGGCTGACGATCGCCATACCTCACTCCTCGCGCCTCATGCCCGGTCCCTAATGATCGCAGATATTGGCCCCGGCCACGAGAGTCTTGGCAAGATACTGGTTTGCCAGGGACTCGGGTGCATCCATGGGAGCGCCGATAATGACCTCCATCCCCTTTTCACGCAGCAGTTGCTGGGCCCTTTCTCCCAAGCCCCCCACAATAACCACATCCGCCCCCTGCTCATGCAGCCACTCGGGAATCGCCCCTGGTTCATGGGCAGGGGGGGTCAGCATCTCCGTCCTCAGGATCTTGCTGTCCAGGGTCTCCATAAACGCAAACTGCTCGCAATGACCGAAATGGGCTGCCAGCTTGCCCGCAGATACTGGAACAGCGATTATCTTTGCATCCGGAGAGGA
>JAGHEC010000262.1 GCA_021159525.1 Deltaproteobacteria bacterium
GTCCAGGGCCGTGCGATAGGCCGGGATCGCGACCCACACCGTGCATCCCAGATCTCTGAGAGCCCCGGGAAGGCTCCCCACCACATCGCCCAACCCCCCGGTCGCGGCAATCGGGGCCGCCTCCGACGCGACAATCAGTACCTTCATGCCATCATCTCTCCTCTCCATTTTCCAACGGCCCTTCTTTCATAGCAGCAGCCTGATTTTTTTGCAACAGCCGGCGACCGAACTCCCGGGAGCCCCGGCCAGCCCGTCCTTCCAATCGCTAATTTCTTGACATGGCTGAAACGGCCTTCTATTCTGATCGCTTAGCCCAATCCACATAAATTTTTCAGCAGAGGGTTCCATCTCATAGCGGGGAGGACTTATGAAGCTACTGGACGATCTCTATCTGTTCCCGTGGAACAGCATGACCGCCAATAACTGTAATACCTATCTTATCGACGCCAACAAACGGATCCTCATCGATCCGGGCCACTACCATCTCTTTAACCATGTCCGGGACGAGCTTGACCGGCTTTCACTTTGCCCTGAAGACATGGATATGGTGATTATTACCCATGCCCATCCGGATCATATGGAAGGGGTCAGGATATTTCAGGGGACTGATGCCCTGGTGGCCGTTTCATCGTGGGAAATGGAATTCATCAAGGCCGTTGCCCCCCACTATGGAGAGGCCTTGGGGATTCCTGACTTTGAACCCCAGATCCTGCTTCAGGAGGGGGATTTGAAGGTCGGCAACTTGAGCTTTGAGGTGATCCATACGCCCGGACATTCCCCGGGTTCCATCTGCCTCTACTGGCCTGACCGCAAGGTCCTTTTCACCGGAGACGTGGTATTTAATCAGGGGATCGGGAGGACCGATCTGCCGGGGGGCAACGGCAAGGAGCTCAAGGAGAGCATCCGAAGGATCTCCCTCTTGGATGCGGAATACGTCCTGACCGGACACGGCGATGTGGTGATGGGCAGGGAGGCCGTGAAAGAAAATTTCAGGGCCATTGAGGCCTACTGGTTTGGGTTTCTGTAGGCGCGAGGCGCAAGGTTTAAGACGCGGGCTTTCTTGAGACATGACTTGTCATAAGGTGGTGGACCTCAAGAGCTTTTCCAAGGCCGCGGACGGGGAATAGCAGAGAACATACCACCGGGCCAGGATGATTTTTCTTCCGCTCCGGGCCCTCGGGCTGAGCCGAGCGAAGCGAGCGAAGAGGTGACGGGGCCCTCCCCGCAGTCGTGCTGGAAAAATCCTTCTGCCCCTGTTCACCGAGCTATTCCAGGGATTGTTATGTGTCGCAATTTTTTTCTGATCAGGGTGAGACGCAGGGTGGTTTCCCCCCTGTGTCAGGCCCTGATCGGCTATCTAATCAAGTGCGCCCAAAAAGGGAAGAACAAGCATGTCGTTTGAAACCATGGACTACAGAGGGGACTGTTGAAAGGCCTATCTGGACGTAGGTCTATGTCTCAGGGTGCTCCCCCCCGACAGGATATTCGAGTTTATCATCGAAGGCGAGAAGCTGGAAAAGGTCAAAAAGGTGATCTCTCACAACGACGGAGAAGTCGTCTCAGAAAGCCCTGTGGACCGTAACGATGTCCGGGTGAGGATAAGGAAGAGAAAAGGCAAATCCGGGCATTGAGGGATTCAGAAATTGAGCATGGACCTCGGCTCCCGGTTGTGTCTTCATCATTTGACGCGGCTGCCTGGAACGGTTTCAGAGTCCGGGCCCAAAAGATGAACCCCGCAGCGGTCGGTGGCGGCCAGGATCATGCCCTCCGACCCTATGCCCATCAAGACAGCCGGTTCCAGATTGGCCACCATGAGAACCTGCTTCCCCGCCAGGGCCGCTTCTTCATAATGGCCTTTGAGGCCGGCCACTACGGTGCGTTCCTCCCCGATATCCACAGTGAGCTTCAGGAGTTTCTTGGAACCCGCGATAGGCTCTGCCGCACGGATGACCCCGATCCGGAGGTCTATCTTCTGAAAGTCGTCATAGGTGATGAGGGCCTGGTCCGCCGGGATTGCCGCATCTCCTTTTTTGGAGGGGAGCGCCTTTTCGGGCGGATGCAAGGGCAGTGCCCGGCCTTTTTCTTTTCTTCGTTCGATGCGTGGAAACAGGGCCGGGGCCTTTTCAATAAGCCGGACAGGTCGTTCCATGCCCCATGTCCTGAGGTCCTCGAGGGTGACATCCTTCCCTTGGCAGGGGAGGCCCAATTGGACCTGTATTTTTTGGGCAGATTCAGGGATAAACGGCCAAAGGAGACCTGCCACAATCCTCAGTGTCTCAAATATATGGCGGATCACGGTGCCGAGACGGCCTGTTTCGGATTTTGCCAGGACCCATGGGGCCATCTCGTCGATGTATTTATTGACTTTGCCGATCACCTCCCATACGGCCATTAGGGCCTTGTGCATGCCCAGATCTCTCATCTGCTTCTCATAGATGTCCACCAGCGCAAGGGCGCTCCGTTTCAATTCCTCATCACGCGGTTTCACAGGCCCAGGTTCGGGCAGGTTTCCCTTGAAATATTTGTGTATCATGGTGAGACTTCGGCTCACGAGGTTGCCTAAGTCGTTGGCCAGATCTGCGTTGAGCCTGGCCACCAAGGCCTCTTCACTGAACTCGGAATCGAGCCCGAAGACCATCTCCCGCATGAGGAAATACCTGAACGGATCCAGACCGTAGACATCCACCAGGTCAAGGGGCCGAACCACATTTCCCAGGCTCTTGGACATCTTGCCCTGGCTCACGTTCCAGTAGCCATGCACATTGAGATGGCGGTAGGGCTCAATGCCGGCCGATTTGAGCATACATGGCCAGTAGATGCCGTGAGGCTTTAAAATGTCTTTGGCAATTATGTGCTGGGCCCACGGCCAGTATGTCTTAAACCGGTCCCCAGAAGGATAACCCAAGCCCGATACATAGTTGATGAGGGCATCGAACCAGACGTAGGTGACAAAGTTATCATCAAAAGGGAGGGTGATTCCCCACGTGAGACGCGACTTGGGCCGCGAGATGCAGAGGTCTTCCAGGGGTTCGGAGAGAAAAGAGAGGACCTCGTTTTTATATCGCTCCGGACGGATGAAGTCCGGGTGCGCATGGATATAATCGATCAGCCATTGCTGGTATCGGCTCATGCGGAAGAAGTAATTGGCTTCTTTAATAACCTGAGGCGGGGTCTGATGGTCCGGGCACTTTCCGTCCACCAACTCCTTTTCTGTATAGAAACGTTCACATCCGAAGCAGTAAAGCCCCTCATACTCGCTGAAGTAGATGTCTCCTCTTTCCTTGACACGTGTCAGGACCAGTCGAACCGTCTCCTGGTGGTCCGGATCGGTGGTCCGGATGAAGTGATTGTAGGAGATATTAAGCTTTGGCCAGAGCTCCCTGAACATCCGGCTGATCCGGTCGACGTACTCCTTGGGAGACTGGCCGGACTGATCGGCTGCGGCAACGATCTTGTCCCCATGCTCATCTGTGCCTGTCAGAAAAAAGGTGTTCATGCCCGATAGCATGTGAAAGCGGTTTAGGACGTCTGCCACAATAGTGGTGTAGGCATGGCCGATATGGGGTGCGGCGTTTACATAGTAGATCGGTGTTGTAATATAGAATCGTTCAGTCACTGGCCTAACTGGTTGCTCCTTTTTTGCTTCTTTTTTCGCTTGAACAGTCTCTCTTTGGACGGGAGGCAATTCGGATTAAGGTCTTTTACCGGAATCTCAAGTTCACCCCCTGAATCGAGGCTTACGGTGACGCTCTCCTTCAGCATATTCAGACGGATGATCTTCCCTTCGCCCTCTTTAGTCATGATCCGTTTTCCGAGCTTGGGAAAATTCTTCTTGATTTTGTCATAGTACTCATGCTCGAAAGTAAGGCAACACATGAGCCTTCCACACATCCCTGATATCTTATTGGGATTGAGAGAAATGTTTTGCTTTTTAGCCATCTTGATGGTCACTGGGTCAAAGGTATTGAGGAAAGTGGTGCAGCAGAGAGGACGGCCGCAGGTACCCAGGCCGCCCACCATCTTGGCCTGATGCCTCACGCCGATCTGCCTCATCTCGATGCGCATCCTGAATTTTCGCACCAGATCTTTGACCAGTTGTCTGAAATCAACTCTCCCGTCCGCAGTAAAATAGACGACCATCTTGCTCCCGTCAAAGCGTCTTTCTACGGAGACGAGCCGCATGGGCAAAGATCGTTCCCTTACCCTGAGATAACAGTATTCAAAAACTTCTTTCTCCAGGGCGCAATCGTTTTCATATCTATGGATCTCTTCCGGGGTTGCCAGACGAAAGATCTTCTTGAGGTTTCGATCAGTGTTCTTCCTGACCACATTTTGCGGTATGGTGCAGACACAGCCGATGGCCGGCCCTTCGTCGGTGACGACCACCACCTTGTCCCCCTTATTGAGGACAAAATGACCCGACTCGAAGTCATAGACCTTTCCCTGCGGTTTGAACTGTATGCCGACGATCTCGTTCATGAAGAAGTAGCTAACCTAAAATGAGTTAAACGCATCAGCTCAATAATTGGGGGGATAACAGCGACCGTACCACCGGGGCAGGAAGATTTTTCTTGTGCTCCGGGCCTCCGGGCTGGTCTCTTCAGTGACTTATCTGCGGGGGACACCCGCCTGCCAA
>JAGHEC010000367.1 GCA_021159525.1 Deltaproteobacteria bacterium
CCTGAAACCGGGGATGGCGGTCATGGACCTGGTCTACCGGCCGGTGGAGACACGGCTTCTGCAAATGGCCAGGCAAAGGGGATGCGCCACCGTGAGCGGGATTCGGATGTTGATCCATCAGGGCGCGGAGCAGTTCCGTCTGTGGATAGGTTTGGAACCCCCTGTCTCCATCATGGAGAGGGCCGTGAAGAAGGCCCTGAGGAGGCCCCATGACAACCTGTGATATGCTGTCAAAATCAGACCCCGTGATCCCGATGCCGGGCTCCAAGAGCATCAACCACCGGGCGGTCATCGCCGCAAGCCTGGCCAGGGGAACGAGCGTGCTGCATCGCTTTCTGGAGTGCGAGGACACGGAATACACCATCAATGCCCTTCGCCGGCTCGGGGTGCGCATCCACAAGGAAAAAAACCGGCTGATTGTGGAAGGCCGGGCCGGATCGCCCTGTGAAAGGCCGGTTCAGGAAGACATATATCTCGGCAATTCCGGGACCTCCTTCCGCCTGCTCCTTTCGGTGACCGCCCTGTGCCGGGGCGCGTTCTTGCTGACCGGCGCCGAGCGGATGTGCCAGCGCCCCATAGGGCCCCTTGTTTCAGCCCTGAACCAGTTGGGCGTGCAGGCCGCATGCGTAAACCAGGACGGCCGCCCGCCGGTGCGCATCCATGCAAAGGGCATCCAGGGCGGAAAGGCCTTCGTCTCCCGGGACCAGAGCAGCCAGTTCCTCTCTTCCCTGCTCCTCACCGCCCCCTGTGCGGAAAGGGACGTGGAGATCTCGGTCACAGGCAGGCGGGTCTCAGGTCCCTATGTGGACATGACCCTTCATGTGATGGACCGGTTCGGGATCCGCGTGGATCAAAATGACGACCGTGAATTCAGGGTCCGGGGAGGACGGGAATACAAGGCGCGGGAGTTCACGGTCCAGGGGGATGCGTCCTCTGCTTCCTATTTTTGGGCTGCAGCGGCCGTCACGGGCAGGACCGTCGCCACGACCAACATCCAGCCCCGGGAGGCCTGGCAGGGCGATCTCAAGTTCCCGGACATCCTGGAAGAGATGGGGTGCAGCGTGCAAAAGGGGCCGGACAGGGTCACGGTCCGGGGAGGGGGGCTGAAGGGCATCGAGGCGGATATGGGGGATCTGCCGGACATGGTCCCCACCCTGGCGGCCGTGGCCCTCTTTGCCAGGGGAAAGACCGTCATCCGGAATGCAGCCCATCTCAGGCACAAGGAGAGCGACCGGCTTCACGCCCTGACCGTGGAATGGAGACGCCTGGGAGGACGCATACAGGAACTTGCGGACGGCCTGGTCATCAAGGGAGAGGCCCCCCTCCACGGGGTGGTTGTGGATCCCCACAACGATCACCGTCTCGCCATGAGCCTGGCCGTAGCGGGTCTGCGGATCCCCGGCCTGACGATCCGGGACCGGGACTGCGTGGGCAAGTCATTTCCCGGCTTCTGGGAGCTCTGGGAGACCCTTTTGAGGCGATGGGGCCGATGCTGACGGAACGATTCAGAGCAGGTTGAATCTCGCCAGCTTGAAGCGGTTCACGGTTTCCCCGGGAACCGCGCTTCCGATGCGTGCCATGAACAGGTTTTCAGGCCGCATCATGACATTGGGCTCATTGGTCTGCAGGGTCTTGAAGCCTTCCCTGGAAAAGAGCCGGATGAGGGCCTCCCGGCAGTTCATGGCCGTGCCTTCAAAGGCGTCCAGGTCCCAGGTCCATGAGTACCCCACCATGTAACAGATGAGCGACTCCACGTGAGGGTGATCCATTGTCAGGCCCAGGATGTGTCGGGCCAGGCCGAGCCTTCGCCAGGGCCGGCGCACCTCGATAATGGAGACCTCCATCATGGCCTTGTCCCCGACCTTGATCCAGCGGTCGTCCGGCCCCGGATATTCCAGGATACCCAGCCCCGCAATACCCCCTGTTTCCTGAAAGGCCAGGGTCACGTTGACGTCCTCCTGTCCTGCGCTCCGGATCAGACGTTCCTTCTTGGCCACCACAGGCCGGTAGCAGTCCGCGTGGATGGAGGGGTCGGTGAAGTGCAGTTCCCGGACCTGGCCCGGCGTGCAAAAGGATCGGATGAGGAAGGTTCCCTTGTCGGTTTCAAGTGTTATGGTCTTTTGTGGGCGTTTCTCTGTCAAGGCAGGCTCAGAAATCCCCCCACTCCCTGTGGAGGCGCTTGATCATAATCTGATAATCGTGGCACCGGCCGTCAGGACCCTGCACATAATCCCTGAGCAGGCCTTCTTTGAAAAAATCGAGCCGCTGCACCGCCTCAATGGCCGCATCCTCCACTCCCACCACAAAATCGGCCCTGAGCCTTTCCAGGCCCAGTTCCATGGCCCGCCGCATAAGATCAAAGATCATCCAGGTGCCGAGACGGTTGCCCCTGAAGTCCTTCGCCACCAGGATTCGCAGCCGACCCACATGCCGCCTGCTTCCCTCGGGCCGCAGCAGGAGGGCCGCATGGCCGACCACGCGTCCCCGGTCCATGGCGAGCACGCAGAAGGCCCTTTTTTGAATATGGTTTCTTATCCACTCATCGATCACATGGGGCCTGATGGGGTCTTCCTTCATGAACCAGCGCTCCTCTTCGGGAAGGGCTTTGTAAAAGGCAAGCAGGGCGTCCCGGTCCCGGGGTTCAGGAATCTTGAGGACCACCTCGCGGCCGTCCTTGAGCATAACATCCTTTGGATACTGTTTATCCAGCATGGATCATCCCTTTCGCCAAATTCCTGCGGGCAACCCTCCAGGCGTCTGAAAAGCACCGGGGGCAGGGGTGCAGAGATTCATCCCAAAACCCTGAGCAGATACTCCTGCTGAAACTTTCCCGGGGATATAGCCCACAATGGGCACAAAGGCAAGGCAAAATCATTGCGAAATGCCGCCCGGTCCGACCGGGGATAATCAAATTGACTGCACCCATTCACGGGGATTTGAGATCTCCCTTCCGGGTCTCCGGGCCGGTCTCTTCAGAAAAACCCTCCTGCCCCGGCACCAGGTTCGCAGTTATCCCCCTAATTATTGAGGTGATACGTTATAATTGACTTTTAATCCGCAATAGCTCAATAAATAGGGGCAAGAGGGTTTTTCTGACGCGACTGCCGGGAGGGCGCCGTCTCTTTGTGACTTATCAGTGGGGGAAGCCGCAGCTCGACGAAGTCGAGAATGCCAAAGGGGCAAGCCTGCCCGCCATTGCCTTGTTACCCA
>JAGHEC010000294.1 GCA_021159525.1 Deltaproteobacteria bacterium
ACATAGCCTGTCTCTTCCATCAGCTCCCTTTCCGCCGCCTCCGCAGGGGTATCCGAGTCCTCAACAAGGCCCCCCGGAATCTCCAGAGTAACCGACCGGGTGCCATGACGATATTGACGCACCAGCACGACTTCCTCAGAGGCCGTCAAGGGGATGACATTCACCCATGCGGACGATTCCAGGATAAAAAACCGGTGGCTCCTCCCGGTTCGGGGGGATACGGCCCGGTCGGTGCGCAGACTGAAGACCCGATAGGATCTGTCCCAGGTACTGTGGATAACTTTCCATGGTTTGGGAAGCATAGGATCTTTTTCTTCACCTTTCTTCAGGGGGGTGATTCACGGCCCCTGATTCAGCAAAAAATCGATCGATCTCCGAGATGTCCCGGATTATCCGAATACGCGGGAGACTTTCCAGAAAAAACCGGCCATATCGGCTGGTCAGGATCCGGACGTCAAGAATGGAGAGGATCCCCCGGTCAGATCCCTTTCTGATCAACCGTCCAAATCCCTGTTTCAGCATGATAATAGCCGAAGGGACCTGGTATTCCATAAAGGGATTGCCGCCCCGCCTCCGAATAGCGTCAATCCTGGCTGCCACCACAGGATCGCCGGGCGAGTCAAAAGGGAGCCTGTCGATAATGAGACAGCTCAGGGCCTCGCCCGGAACATCCACCCCCTGCCAGAATGCAGCCGTGGCCAGCAGCACCGAATGGATATCCTTCTTGAACCGGCCCAAAAGGTTTGACCTGGGTGCATCGCCCTGGCGGAGAACCTTGTAAGGGAGCTTTTTCTTCAGGAGATCATACACGGTATTCAGGTTGTGGTAGCTGGTGAAGAGAACCAGCGCCCTTCCCCTGGTCCGTTCGAGGATGCGCCCAATCTCCCCGGCCGCATCGTGGCAGAACCCGGGCGAATTGGGATCCTGCAGGCCTCTCGGGATATAGAGGAGGGTCTGGGACCTGAAATCGAAGTGAGGCGGACATACCTCCTGAAGAGTCGTCTCCGGGAGCCCCAGCCGCGATCGGATATAATCGAAGGCGCCGTTGGCGGTGAGCGTGGCAGACGTAAAAAGGACGGCCTGAACCGAGCTGTACAGAAGATCCTTCATGGAGGCGGATATATCAAGGGGCGAGGCATGGAGCACCAGGCTCTTTTTCCGTTTTTCATACCAGTTGAGCCAGTTATCGTCCCTTTGCCTGAGGATCTCTTCCGCGACCCGGCCCATTTCCCTCCCCCTGTCCAGGAGAGGCCGGAGATGGGGTTCCTCCATCAGGCAGGAGACCCCGCACGCCTCCCTTAAACTGCGGACAATGTCCTGGCCCGGCCCATGGCTCAATCTTTGGAGAAACTCGGGGTCGAGCCTCCCCCTCTCGCCGTATGCCTCAAATACCCGTCTCAAACGCTCTGCTCCCGCAAGGACCCCATCCAGCATCCTATCCAGCTTCTTTCGTTCCGCCTCTTCAAGTGTGAGCGCCCCCTTTTTAACATCGCCCACCCAGTCTGTCATCTGACGGGTGCTGAGACTTTCGCCCAGGTAGGCCGTGGCAATTTCCTCAATGGTGTGGGCCTCATCAAAGACAGCCGCCTGAAAGCGGGGGATGATCTCGCCGAATCCGCACATCTTCACCTTGAGGTCGGCAAAAAAGAGGTGGTGGTTCACAACGATGACGCGGGCCTTTGCAGCGCGGCTGCGCAGACGCGCCAGAAAGCAGTCATCCACGTAGGGACAATCGGATCCCAGGCACTGATCCGAGACACAGGATAGCGCGGACCAGAGAGGATCGTCGTCGCGGAGCCATGGGATCTCCCCCCGATCAGCGGACACGGTTTTCTTAAGCCAGGCATCGATGCGCCGGATCTTGTCGGCCTGGAAGGTCTTGAGTAATGAGGCCTGAGACGTATACTGCCGATACCGGTACAGGCACAGATAGTTCTCCCTCCCCTTCATCATCATGGCATCCACCGCGAGTCCTGCGGCCTTGCGCAAGAGGGGGATGTCCTTAAAAATGATCTGTTCCTGGAGATTCTTTGTGCCGGTCGAAAGCACTGCCTTTTTCCCGCTTAAAAGCACGGGGACCAGATAGCCGAAGGTCTTTCCGGTGCCCGTTCCTGCCTCAATCAAAGCAGGCATATTCCTGCGCAGGGCCTCCCGGGCGAGGAGGGCCATCCTGAGCTGAGAAGGTCGGAACTCAAAACCGGGAAGCGACCGTGCCAGAATCCCTTCCAGGCCCAGGATCTCTTCAACGGCATCGTTTGATGTGGGCATAGGACAGCGGTTGAGATTGACGACGGGTCCGCGATGATTCAGGAGCACGGCTTTTTCAACAGCACATCGTCCGTGATCCAATGAACGCTGCGGGAAATTAAACCCTACACGTTTCGCATCGCACTTCTGGTAATAAGTGCCTGAACAAAAACCCGGTTCGGGCACGGCTGAGGTTTAATTAGAGCACTTTTGACGTAATCGCTCAATAAATAGTGGCAGGAGGGTTTTTCTGACGCGACTGCCGGGAGGGCGCAAGTGTCCCCCGCAGATAAGTTACTGAAGAGACCAGCCCGGGGGCCAGGAGCGGAACAAAAATCAGCCTGCCCCGGCACTACGTTCGCTGTTATCCCCCGAATTATTGAGCTGATACGTTGGGTCTTTCAAATTTCGGGGTTTTCGTTCAGACACTAATTAGAGCAATCCGCATAATCTGCAAAATCTGCGGATTAAAAAAGGCACCCGTCCCCCTGTGAACGCGGCGCCTTCTATGATTCGTCCTGATGGGTTACAATTTGGTGACGTTTTTGGCCTTAGGCCCTCGATCGCTTTCTTCGATCTCGAAGCTCACCCTGTCACCTTCATTCAGGGTCCTGAAGCCCGGCATATTAATCGCCGAGTGGTGAACGAACAAATCCTGCCCATCTTCCTGCTCAATAAAGCCAAACCCTTTCCTCTCACTGAACCACTTTACAACTCCTTCTCCCAAAGTGCCAACCTCCTTTCCCAAATTCACGTTGTATGGTCCCAGGCGCCAGGTCGCCACTCTGGCAAAAGGAACTGACCCCTCAGAGTAAATTCGACCCGCAAACGAAGCCAGGCCATCGCTGATGGTTATGCTATTATACAGTTTTGTCAGGGGTCAAGGAAAAAAAGAATTATTTACCCGCTCTATTTTTTGACGCCTTGTTTTACGTGCCCTTTTCAACCAGGTCCTCAAAATTGGTCAAGAAGGCCTGGTGCTGCCACTCCGGAATGATGAAGACCCATGGTTTCAGGTGTTCATTTTCCCGGGTCTCGCCCACAGCCGGGGCCGATTCCCCTGCCCCGGTCTTGGCAGAGGCGTCCCGGGTCTGGGCAGAGGCATCCCCCGCCGTTTCCTCTGTTCGCGGCTCATGCGTCACTTGAAGCCGTATCCGACAGGGGACCGTAGGCGAACAGGATCTTGCAGGATAGACATGATAAACGCGGCCGTCAAAAAGGGTATAGTCCAGGCGTGCAGAGACATTCTCTTTCTCGAAATCAGGGGACTCAGAAACAGGTTTGACATCCTCTATGCTGAGGGATGACAGGGCATTGGCCAATCGGTTCACTGAAGATATCTTTATCTTTTGATCCGTAAGGGGCGTGACCCAGACAAAATCTTTGCCCTTTTCAGGACGCTTTACTGCATAGCGTACCGTGGCCCCGTCCGGTTCCAGGCAGACAATCCTGCGGATTTCACTGGCATCCACCTGGACGGGCCGCTTCTTCAACCATTGAGACGGCCCAACCTCGAAGGAGGAGAAGATCTGATCAATCAGGTAGATCCGAGGCTGGCCCGTAACCATCAGATATTGACCATCCGGGGGCCCTTTTCCCGGATCTGCGATTCTGGTCTTGCCCAAAACCACATCCAGGAGGGGCTTTGCCTCCGCATCCATCATCCGAATCCGGGTCCCCTTCTCCCCGCTCCGGGCCTCTGCATCGTCCGGCGCTCTCAGGGCGAGACGGTTTGTGACCTCTATTGCAGCCTCGAACTGCCGCCCCACCTTGACCTCCCTGAGCCGCCTTACGAAATCGGACAGTTTTGAAAAATCGGCTGGATAGCCGAACCGCTCCTCCACAATCCAGAAATCGGCCGTTTTCTTCAGGGAGGCAGTCTCCGTAGGGGTGTCAATGACAACAGCCGCAATATCGTTTATCGGAAGCCCTTTAAACAGGGCTCTCCCCATCTCCCCGGAAGGAGTCTTCGCATCCTGTGAACGAATGACAAGACCCCCGGCCACCGCCAGGACGACCAAAATGACCAGGAGAATTACAAGGGTCTTGGCTTTCATTTTCTCTTCACCTTCCTCTGTCGGTAGATGGCAAAAAGGACGCCCGCCACACACACCAGGGAGGGCACCAGAAAAATGTTAAGCGCCTTGAGGGTGGCGCCCAGCCTCTCAATGTCGGCACGCAGGTTCTTTCGCACATTCTTCAACTCCCGGTTGATTTTTTGGCGCTCTTCCCTAAATCGGGCGATCTCCGCCTCCTGCTCGGAACTCAGGATCATCTTCTGGGATCCATCCTTCTGGGCCTCCAGCTGACGCAGCTTCCGGTTGGTCTCCTCAATCCGGCGGACAAGTTCCTTTTCCTTGGACAGCCAGCGCTCCTGGGCCTTTTTCTTGAGTTCCAGGACTACTGTAAACGGCCTTTCCAGCTTTCCCCGGGATCTGAGCCCGATCAGATCGTCGCTCCCGGTAAGGATCTCGGCGGCATTGGAGAGAAAGGTCAGGTTGTCATTGAACATCTGGGAGACGGAGAGTCCAAAGAAATTACCCCGGTGCACATAGAACTGATCGGCCAGCATGTCTGCATCCGAGACCACAATAACGGTCGCCTTCCCTTTCCCTTTTGCAAGATGGGGGCCCTGCGGGGTCCCTTCCGGTTTGTCCCCGGCGTCTTCCGACTCGGGACAGCCTTCGGGGAACGCGGTCTTGAAGGTCCCGCGGATGCGCACTGCCATGTGAAATGGTTGGCCGGCAGGGGCAAATTTCCTTTTTATGGCCTCCAGGCCGAGATAGGCGTTAAAGGCCTCGGTTAGTCCCGCATTGGTGCTGGAGGACGCCAGGGGCTCGAATTCGGAGTCAGCGTCCTCCAGCTTCTCAATAGCCCCGGCTACCGGGAACAGCATGGTCTCCAGACCCGCGGTCACCACATCCTCCCGATTAAAAGAATTCCCCCTTGCCGAGACCATGAGGGGGTTGTCCTCAGCGCCCCTATTCCCGGTCCTTACCCGGGTGGGCTGGCCGAAATCGACCACTGCCTTGGCCGGATCCATGGCAATGCCCCACGCCTTGAAGACCCGTTTCAGGGAATCGCCCGAAGACCTCAAAAAGCTTTGCTGTCCCTGCTCCCGGTCCGAGATGCAAAGTGGGTCTACAAATATCAGGGCGTTCCCGCCCGAGAGGACGTATTGATCAATGGCATATTCCAGCCGGGGGCTGATATGCTTGGGATAAACCACCATAAGCAGGTCAAGGGGCATGTCGATCTTCTGGGCCAGGGGGCTGATCTCCTTGATATCATATGTCTTCTTCATTTCGCGGATGAAAAGCCATTCCTCCCCGGGGGCCTGGCCCGGCATGACCCTCCCCTTGGTCCCGAAGATCGGGAGGCTGCTGATGATCCCCACCACTTTTTTTTCTGTTGTCTGAAGACCCTGGATGATCCTGGTAATGTCATATTCCAGCATCTGCTCCTGGGCCGGATCCAGCCAGGGAATCACATCTTCCTGATCTGCGGCGAGAAACACCAGCCCACAATAGATCCTGGCCCCGCCGGTTCTCATGGGCTCCACGCCGTACCGCTGGGCCCATTCCTCTTCATCCGAATCGGGTTTGGGGTCTATCATCTCCACGGTGATCCGGCCTTTTCCCTGACGTCGGTATTCGGACAGGAAATCCTCCACATGCTTGGCGTACACTTTGATATTGGCGGGAATATCGGGGTTGCTCTTGGAATAAAAGAACTTGATGGCGACCGGTTGCTTCAGATCGGAAAGGATGTGCCGGGTGCCTTCCGAAAGGGAATAGATATCGTCCTCAGTAACATCCCACCGGATGGCGGCGTAGGATACGATGATATTGACAAGAATCAGGACAAGGAAGAGGACGGCCAACCCTGTAACCGATATGAGCGTCCTTTTGTAATCGAAACCTTTCCCTGTTGGCATCTTTAAGGTCTCCTTGTATCACCTCAATAATTAGGGGGATAACTGCGAACCTGGTGCCGGGGCAGAAGAATTTTTCTTCCGCTCCGGGCCTCCGGGCCGGTCTCTTGAGTGACTTATCTGCGGGGGACACCCGCCTGCCAA
>JAGHEC010000073.1 GCA_021159525.1 Deltaproteobacteria bacterium
ATATATGATATATCTTAAACGTGTCAACACGAAATTACGCCGTGCTTTAACACTTGTTGCGCCAATGAAAATATCAGCCAACAGGATCTTGGGACAGGGTTCGGCGGGCGCGTTGAATTAGGGGGTAACACCGAAGTACCACCGGGGCAGCAGAATTTTTCTTCCGCTCCCTCCGGGGCGTAGGCCCGCTACGGGCCGGTCTGAATCGGGCGAAGCGAGCGAAGAAGAGACGGCGCCCTCCCGGCAGTCGCGTCACGAAAACCCTTCTGCCCCTGTTTATTGAGCTATTACCATTATCCGCTGGTTCATGGTCAGCGCAACCTTCCCGAATACAGATTATGATTTGACGGATGGAATGTTTTCTGATATCAGCACCAAACCGCCGTCAGAAAGGGCGGTAAAGCCTCATGAGGAGAAAAAACACATGCGAGACGAGCAAGCGGACCTGGCAGGACCGGGCATTGGCGATTACAACGAACTGGAAAAAATCCTACCTGATGATTATACCTCTCTCCTTTCCCCAAAGGAAACGCAGAATGCCATCTATGCGCTCAAAGACTATATTGAAGAAAATCTTTGCAGGCAACTCAACCTCATGCGGGTGACCGTCCCTCTCATCGTGGACGTGGAAAGCGGCGTGAACGATTACCTGGATCGCGACGGATCCCGGACGCCCGTCCAGTTTCACATCTCCAATGACCATGATAAAAACCCGGTCGACGCCCAGGTTGTACAGGCAGCCACCAAGTGGAAGCGCATGGCCCTGAAGCAATTCGGCATGGAAATCGGCGAAGGCCTGGTAACCGACATGCGGGCCATCCGGAAAGACTATTTCCTCGATCATGACCACAGCGCCTACGTAGACCAGTGGGACTGGGAGCTGGCCATCACCGACAATCAGCGCAACCTCCGATTTCTGACAGAGGTGGTGGAAAAGCTATGGAAGGTCATCAAAGGGGCGGAAATCCATGTGCAGGCCCTCTATCCCCGGCTTAAGACGGACCGCCACCCCGATCTCCCGGACGAACTCACTTTTATCCACGCGGAAGATATCCTGGACCGATACCCTAATCTGCCTCGAAAGCAGCGGGAGACGGAACTGGTAAAGGACCACAAGGCCGTGTTCATCTACGGCATCGGGCACACCCTTAAAGACGGCTATCCCCACGAAATGAGGGCAGCGGATTACGACGACTGGATCACGGAGACCACATCTGCAGATGGAAGACGCATGCACGGCCTCAATGGCGACATCCTCGTTTGGAACCCGGTGACCCGGCGGCGTCACGAGCTCTCATCCATGGGGATCCGGGTCAATGCTGAAACGCTCCGACAACAACTGGAGATCACAGGTCAGCTCCATTTCCTGAAGATGCCGTATCACCAGGCCGTCCTGAACAACACGATTCCTCTCAGCATCGGAGGCGGCATCGGGCAGTCCCGCACCTTCATGCTTCTGCTCAAAAAGGCCCATTTAGGAGAGGTAAGTGCAACGGTCTGGCCAAAGGTTCTCAAGGAGATGTGCCGCAAGAAAAACATCCATGTAATTGAATAGGAGCAGGAGGTCAGCAAGGGAAAAGCCATGGGAAAAGCCTGGGAGGGATGAAAATGGAAGCCAAGATATCAGAGGCCGTTGCCTTTTTAAGACCCCTGCTTAAGGACCAGCCTGAAATCGGGATGATCACCGGAACCGGCCTGGCCCGCCTGACAGAAAAAATGGCGGCGGATCTGCGCCTCCCCTACGAAGAGATTCCCCATTTTCCCGGGTCAACCGTGGAAGGGCACAAGGGGACACTGGCCGCGGGGCACATCGCCGGCAGACCGGTCATTGCCATGGAAGGCCGCTTTCATCTCTATGAGGGCTACAAAGCCCACGAGGTCGCCTTCCCGGTCAGGGTGATGGCCCGTCTCGGGGTGAGGTATCTTCTCATGTCCAGTGCGGCCGGCGGGCTGAATCCTCAATTTGAACAGGGGGACTTGATGCTCATCACGGATCACATCAACCTCAAAGGCACCAATCCCCTAATAGGCCCTAACCTGGAGGCCTTCGGCCCCCGATTTCCGGACATGAGCCAAGCCTATCCTCCCTATCTGATCCGGATCGCACAGGAAGAGGCAATTCAATTGGGCATGATGATCCGCCAGGGCGTCTATGTGGGGGTCCTCGGACCTTCCCTGGAAACGCGGGCTGAGACCCGCTTTTTGAGGATGATCGGCGCAGACGCCGTGGGCATGTCAACGGTCTCCCAGACCATTGCAGCCGTCCACTGCGGTCTTGACGTCCTGGCCATTGCCGTAATTACCAATATCAATCTTCCTGATTGCATGGAGCAAACATCATTGGAAGACGTGATTGAGGCATCCCGAAAGACCGGCCCCCGCCTCTCGGACCTCTGGGAACGGATTATCGGCAGGCTGCCGACCCGGTGATGAATAGCCCCTTTGTCCGCAACTTCTCCGCAACGTGCAAAGAAGTTTGCCCGTTGGGGCCTCTGCCCAACGGCTGCAAAAACCGGTTACAGCTCTTGGGAACGGCGGCAGAGCGTTTGAATTCGTTCTGATCCAACCCCAAGAACATACTCTCATAAGACGGTAGTCCTTTGCCGCCTTTCCATAAAGGCTATTACGAGTCAGGGGGCGGTCGCCGAGCGTCACGTATCCATTTTGTTGTCCCGCTGACAAACATTCCACCCAATGCCCCACAACGTTATGCCCGCGCGGGGGGTCACTGCCTCCCCTCCAAGACGGGACAAAAACCGGTTACAGCTCCTCAGAACGGCGGCAGAGCGTTCGAATTCGTTCTGATCCAACCCCAAGAACATACTCTCATAAGACGGTAGCCCTTTGCCGCCTTTCCATAAAGGCTATTACGAGTCTCGGGGCGGCCGCCGAGCGCTCCGTACGCATTTTGTTGTCCCGTCTTGGAGGGGAGGCAGTGACCCCCCATACCGCGGGCGGCAAGCAGAGACCCCCACGGGCACCCAGGGTGCTGTCTGGGAGCGGTCGTCCGGCCGGCTTAGGAAGGGTAGCCTCTGATCAGGATATCGTCCTTGAATCGTCTCACCCGAATCTCCTTGAGGACCAGGGCATCGCTCATTTCACGGGGACCCGGACCGGCCGCCATGGGGATGCCGTCACCTCCGCAAAGGAGCTTGGGCGCCTTGAACAGGTAGCATTTATCGATCAACCGGTCTCGCAGCAAGGACCCTATGATGCCTGCACCCCCTTCGACCAGAAGGCTCATAACAGACATCTCCCCCAGCCGTGCTGCCAGGGCCGTGAGATCGATTTTACCGTTGCGCAGGGGACATGTCATTATGGAGACCCGGCCTTCCGGAAAGCCCCTGCAATCCACAGGAGACGGGTCCTTGCCGGTCACAATCAGGGTCCTGGCAGATGAATCCTGCGTCACAACTCTGGCGTTGCGGGGGGTCCTCAGGTGGGTATCCACAATGATGCGGAGGGGATCCCTGCCCCGGCCCCGCTTCAAACGTGCGGTCAGAGACGGATTGTCGGCCAGGACCGTCCCAATCCCCACCAGGACGGCATCCACGCGGTCCCGCAGCCGATGGACAAAGGCACGCGATGCCTCATTGGTGATCCATTTGGAATGGCCGGTGGATGTGGCAGTCCACCCGTCCAGAGTCATGGCCGACTTGGCGATCACAAAGGGCCGTTTCGATGTGACAAACCGCACAAAATCCTCATTGAGACGACGGCATTCGCCTTCAAGCACGCCCACTGTCACTTCAACCCCATGTCTCTCCAGAAAGGCACAGCCGCCGCCGGCGACCCCGGGATTCGGGTCTTTCATGCCCACCACTACCCGTTGGATGCCGCTATTGAGAATGGCGTCGGTGCAGGGCGGGGTCCTTCCCGTATGATTGCAGGGCTCGAGTGTGACGTACAGGGTTGCCCCCGGACACCGGCCCCCCAACTGACTGAGGGCCTCCACCTCTGCATGCGGGAGCCCTGCACTGCGGTGATACCCTGTTGCAGCCACCTTTCCATCTTTTACAATGACCGCACCCACCGAAGGGTTGGGAGAGGTCCGACCCAGGCCTTTCCGGGCCTCCCGCAGCGCCAGGCGCATAAACCCCGCATCCGTGTTGTTCAATTCCCGGCCCATTCAGCCGTTTGCCTTTTCCTGCTTGGTCTTGAGAATTTGTTCCAATTCAGACATAAACTCGCTGATATCTTTAAACTGTCTGTACACGGAGGCAAAGCGGACATAGGCGACCTCATCCCATTCCCTCAGCTTGTTGATGACCCGCTCGCCCACCTCGGTGCTGCTGATCTCCTTTTTCCCCAGTTCCTGAAAATAGGTTTCCAGGGAGTCCACGAACTCCTCGATTCGAGCCACACTTACAGGCCGCTTCTGACATGCCTTACGGATGCCGGATATGATCTTTTCCCGGCTGAACGGCTCGCGCCTCCCATCCTTCTTGACTACCATAGGGAGGATGTCCTCCAGCTTTTCGTAGGTGGTAAATCTTCGGCCACAGCCAATACACTCCCGTCTCCGTCGAATGGTCCTGGCATCCTTGCTGAGACGGGAATCGATCACCTTGTTGCCGATCTTGCCGCAATAGGGACAAATCACGGGGAAAACCTCACAATCTGGATGCCGGCCTCGGCCAGCATGCCGTCAGCCAGCGGATCATCGTACCCGTCCTTGTAATAAACGGTTTTGATGCCCGCGTTGATGATCATCTTGGTGCAGATGACGCAGGGTTTATTTGTGCAATACAGGGTAGCTCCCTTGATGGGGATTCCGTAGCAGGCCGCCTGAATAATGGCATTCTGTTCCGCGTGCAACCCCCGGCAGAGCTCATGGCGCATACCGGACGGCACAGAGGCATTAGTCCGCAGGCAGCCTGTTTCCTCGCAGTGCCTGAGACCGGAAGGCGCCCCGTTGTAGCCGGTTGCCAGGATCCGCTTGTCCTTTACCAGGATGGCGCCCACGTGGCGTCGAAGACAGGTCGACCGGCTGGCAACCAGCTCGGTGATCGACATAAAATATTCATCCCAAGAAGGTCGGGGCATAACAGGCGCCTCGTGAAAGCAAGATCCGGAAGATTCAAAACTGATCATATATGGGGAAACTATCGCATAACTCCAACACAACGCCCCGGCTTCGTTTGAGGATCTTATCGTCCTCCCGGTGTTGCAGCAAGTCTGCGACGAGGCGTGCGATCTGCCCCATTTCCGCTTCTTTCATGCCCCGGGTAGTAAGGGCAGGCGTTCCCAGCCTCAGGCCGCTCGTTACCCTGGGGCCCAATGGATCAAAGGGGACGCTGTTCTTGTTGGCCACAATCCCCGCCTTTGCCAGGATCCGCTCTCCCTCCAAACCGGTGATTCCGCTGTCGGTCAGATCCATCAAAATCAGGTGGTTGTCTGTCCCCCCTGATACCAGGGTAAGGCCACGGGCAAGGAGACCCTCGGCAAGGGCCTTTGCATTCAGCAGGACCTGCTTTTGATACTCCGCAAATGATGGATCCAGGGCTTCTCCAAAGGCCACCGCCTTGGCCGCAATCACATGCATGAGCGGCCCCCCCTGAGTCCCTGGAAATACGGCCTTATCGATTCTTTCCCCCCATTCTTCGGAACAGAGGATGAATCCGCCCCTGGGCCCCCGCAGGGTCTTGTGGGTGGTGGAGGTGACGACATGGGCCTTTCCCACCGGAGAGGGGTGAAGCCGGGCCGCCACCAGTCCTGCGATATGGGCCATGTCGGCCATGAGTAAGGCGCCGCATTCAGAGGCGATATCAGCGAATTTGGCGAAATCGATGCGCCGGGGATAGGCGCTTGCGCCTGCCACGATGATCCCGGGCCTGAATTCGCGGGCCGTCCTTTTCACATTAACATAATCTATCACTTGAGTTTTTGGATCTAACCCATAGAAAACAGGCTTGAACCATTTTCCGGAAAAGTTCACGGAACTTCCGTGGGTCAGGTGCCCCCCATGGGAGAGGTCCATGCCCATGATGGTGTCTCCAGGGTTCAGGAGCGCAATATAGGCCGCCATATTGGCCTGGGATCCTGAGTGGGGCTGGACATTGGCATACTCGGCCCCGAAGAGTCGTTTAAGTCGATCCACGGCCAACAGCTCGACCCTGTCCACGGATTCACATCCGCCGTAATAGCGGGCCCCGGGATAGCCCTCCGCATATTTATTGGTCATGATGTTGGCCTGGGCCTTGATCACGGCCGGGCTGGCATAGTTCTCGGAGGCGATCATCACCAGGACGCGCTGTTCTCTTTTAAGCTCCGCCCTGATCGCAGCATAAACCTCGGGGTCAACATCGTTCAGTTTGCGTGCCTTGAGCATTGCCTCTTGCACCGACCTCCGATCCCGAAGCCCGTTGACCTTTTCCTGGATCCCTGTATCCGCGATTTATGAATCGCCCTTTCCTTCATATGATTTGAAAATAAGGCTGGCGTTGGTGCCCCCGAACCCGAATGAATTGGACATGGCCAGCGTGACCTTCTTCTTGCGCGCCACGTTGGGCACATAATCCAGATCGCATTCCGGATCGGGCGTCTCATAGTTCATGGTAGGGGGAATGATGCCGTTTTTTATTGTCAGGGCCGTAAAGATGGCCTCAATGCCCCCTGCCCCGCCCAAGAGATGGCCGGTAACCGATTTTGTGGAACTAATGGAGAGTCGGTAGGCATGTTCTCCAAAAACGGCCTTGATGGCCCTGTTTTCCGAGAGATCATTCAACTTCGTGGAGGTGCCATGGGCGTTTATGTAGTCAATGTCTTCCGGCTTAAGGCCTGCAGAATCAAGGGCCATTTGCATACAGTGCCTGGCCCCCTCGCCTTCGGGATCAGGTGCGGACACATGATAGGCATCGGCCGTCAATCCATAGCCCACCACCTCTGCATAGATCTTGGCGCCCCGCTGGAGCGCGGTCTGGAGATCTTCCAGGATCAATATGCCGGAGCCTTCCCCCATGATAAAGCCGTCGCGGTCCAGAGCAAAGGGCCTGGAGGCCTTTTCCGGGGCCTCATTCCGGGTCGAAAGGGCCCGCATGGAGCAGAATCCCCCCAGGGCCAGAGGCGTGATGACGGCCTCCGCGCCGCCGGTAATCATTGCATCTGAAATGCCCTCCTGGATCATCCGGAAAGATTCACCTATGGCATGGGCGCTGGCCGCGCACGCGGTCTCGATGGACAGATTTGGACCCTTGGCCCCGAAGTCAATGGCAATCTGGCCGGGGGCCATATTGGCAATGATGCCCGGGATGAAAAAGGGGCTGATCCGTTTATGCCCCTTCTCCAGAAGAACCGAGTGATAATGCTCCAGCGTAGCAAGCCCGCCCAGGCCTGTACCGGTCACGGTCCCTACACGATAACAGTTCCGGGAATCGATTTTCAGCCCTGCATCCTCTATGGCCATCCTTGCCGAGGCAACGGCATAATGGATAAAGATATCGAATCGTCGGATCTCTTGCTTGTCCAGGAAATCATCGGACCTGAAATCCCTGACCTCGCCTGCTATCTGGGACGGAAAGCCGGTTGCGTCAAATTTTGTGATCGGTCCGATCCCTGATCGGCCGGCGCATGCTGCTTCCCAGCTCTTCTCCACGCCGGTTCCCAAGGGAGTCACCATCCCTACTCCTGTCACCACAACCCTTCTGGCCATCTTCCTGCTCCTTCAGATGCTATTGTTCGAGGCTTGCCCGGCCCTCGACCGGCACTGTTGCATGTGGAGGTCTTGCAGTTCCGATGAGGCCCCCATGGGCCGATCCAGATTATTTTTCCATCGCTTTTTTGATATAGTCGATGGCATTCTGCACGGTCCCTATCTTTTCGGCATCTTCATCCGGGATCGAGACGTCGAATTCCTCCTCCATGGCCATAATCAGCTCCACCTGGTCCAGGGAATCAGCTCCCAGATCGTCCACAAACGATGCCTCCGGCACTACGTCTTTTTCAGAAACGTCCAACTGTTCACAAATGATCTTCCGAATCTTGTCCTCAACCGCTGACATAAACCGTTACCTCCCTAAGTTAATCTACACGCACACCGGTACGAACCCAACAGGCTGAACCCATCTTCACCGATCGCTGTTTGTGGTGATATGCTTGTGTTAAAGTTGTGTTGTTACATATATATGCCGCCGTTTACATGGATAATCTGTCCGGTGATATAGCTGGCCGCATCCGAACAGAGCCAGTAAACGACCTCGGCCACCTCGTCAGGCGTTCCCATTCTTCCCATGGGAATTTGCCGCAGAAATTCTTCCTTGATCTTTTCCGGAAGGCGGGCCGTCATCTCGGTGTCAACAAATCCCGGGGCCACCCCGTTGACCGCAATACCCCTTCCGGCCAGCTCACGGGCCGTCGTCTTGGTAAAACCCATCACCCCGGCCTTTGAGGCGGCGTAATTGGCCTGCCCCGGATTTCCGATCTGCCCGACTACAGACGAGATATTGACGATCCGGCCGGCCCTCTCCTTGATCATCGACCTCACCACCGCCCGGGTGCAGTTGAACACACCCTTTAAATTCACGCCCAGGACCGCATCCCAGTCCGCCTCGTCCATCCTCATCAAGAGGGTGTCCTGGGTGATGCCTGCATTGTTCACCAGGACATCCACCCGCTCCAGTCTTTCAAAAATTCCCTTGAACCACTCGTCTACGGCCGCGTAAGAAGAGACATCCACCTTGTGGGCCTCGGCAACAACCCCCTTGTCTTTGAGTCCATTAAGGGTCTGCCGGGCAGCGGACTCGTCCGGGTCATAGTGCCCGATGACAATTCGGGCCCCCTCCTGGGCGAATTTGAAGGCAATCGCACGGCCGATTCCCTTGGAACCCCCTGTAATAACAACAACTCTACCGTCTATTGGCGCCATGGCTTCTCCTCGATATATCTTTGGGTTGTCAATCCCCGACCCTTCATCGCCCCTTGATGCGCAAGATCCTCAATGCCGGCTCAATGAGCGCTCCAGCCGGAATAAACAACCCGTCTCACAAGAAAAAAGGTCCATCCCTCTTAATGGGAAAGAGCTGGGCTGTCCAGCTTTTGAGACGGGCCAGAGGCCGTCAACTGGAAAGTCATTTTTTCCAAAACCCGGTTGTTCACATACTGGACTGCCATGTGGATGGCATTCTTGATCGCCTTGGGAGGCGATCCGCCATGACAGATCATGCCCACCCCGTTGATGCCCAGGAGCGGGGCCCCCCCGTACTCCTCGTAATCGAGTCTCCGGATGAAATTGTGCATGGCGTTGCGGCCCAGAAGCAGGGCGGCCCGGCCCAGGAAAGAGCCCATCAGTTCCCTTTCAATGAGCTGGGCCATTACGCTTGCCATACCCTCTGTCAGTTTCAGGATCACATTGCCTACAAAACCGTCGCACACCAGGATCCTTGCCCTGCCAGACAGAATATCGCGGCCTTCCACATTTCCGACGAAGTTAAGGTCGCTTTTGGAAAAAAACTCGTGGGCCAGTCTGACCTGCTCATTTCCCTTGCCTGCTTCCTCCCCGATGCTCAAGAGACCCACGGTGGGATTGCTGATCCCAAGGCAGGACGCGGCAAAGGCATTGGCCATTACCCCGAATTGAAACAGATGGGACGGCCGGCAGTCCACGTTGGCGCCCACATCGATGAGCACAACCGGCCCCCTCTCCGCAGGAAGGATGCCGGCAATGGCGGGACGCTCAACCCCCTGCATCCTGCCCAGGATCATGACCCCGGCAGCGAGTGTGGCGCCTGAATTGCCTGCACTCACCACCGCGTCTGCGCGGCCGCTCTTGACCAGGTGGAACGCCGCCCGAATAGAGGCATCCCGCTTCTTCCGCAGGGCCTTAAGGGGCGATTCATCCATTCCCACCACCTCTTCGCAGTGATGAATGGAAACGCGGCCCCCGGCATGCCGGCCATTCAGGACCGGCGCCACCCTTTTTTGATCGCCGACCAGAATAACACGGACGCCCAGTTCAGCAGCAGCATCCACTGCACCCTGAACTACCCAGTCAGGGGCATGATCCCCCCCCATGGCGTCCACGGCCACGTTCATATCAGCTCTCTTCTATCTTGAGAATCGTTCTGCCTCTGTAGGCGCCGCATTCGGGGCATACGTGATGCGGCAGGACAGGTTCGTGGCATTGGGGACAGGCGCCTGTTAGCGACAATTTGATGGCATCGTGGGCACGTCTCGTATCCCGTTTTGACTTTGACTTCTTTTTCTTGGGTACAGCCATAACGTTTTATTCGCTCCGTTTCACCCCCCGGCCAGGATGGCTGATCCGGCCGGGATGCTTGAGATATATCTGTTTATTGCACTGTCACCCCATCTTCACCTTCAGCTGCTCCAATTTCCTGAAAGCCGGGTGTCCCCCTGGGACAGGACATGTGCAGGTCTCGTAATTGAGATTTGCGCCGCACCCCGAACAAAGCCCGCGGCACCCCTCATGACACAGAAACTTGACAGGCAGGGCCAAGTAGAGCTGTTCCCTGACGAGCTGATCGATGTTCACCTCTTCGTCGGAAAGGAACTCCACAGACATGTCCTCTTCCAAGAGCGCGCTATCGCCGGCGACCGGCTCAGGCAGGGGAGACGCCAGCAGGAGCCGAAACCTGGACCGCACGTGATGGGAATAGACCTCGAGACATCGATCGCACCGGGCCCGCACACTCCCTGACAAGCTTCCATCTGCAGCATAGTAGCGCCCTTCCCTTGAAAGCGCCAGGCGTACCTTCAGCGGTCCGTCGAGACCGAGGACCTGCCCGTCCGGCTCCGGATTCACGACCTCCCACCATCCCGATTCAAATCTGAGATCAAAATGACGAGGCCCCGGAAGCAGCTCTTTGAGGCGAACGATCATTGGGCGACAAACCTGTTTGGTATCAGCTCAATAACTTAGGGGGACAACAGCGAACGTACCACCGGGGCAGAAGGGTTTTTCTTCCGCTCCGGGCCTGCGGAATGGTCTCCTTAATGACTTATCTGCGGAGGACGCTTGCCCCTGCAGGATTCCCGACTTCGTCGGGCCCCGGATTCACCCAGTGATAAGCCACAAAGAGACGGCGCCCTCCCGGCAGTCGCGTCAGCAAAACCCTTCTGCCCCTGTGTATTGAGCTATTACCCTGTTTGAGAATGGGACATATCCGATGCGCTTAGAAGTAAAAATAAATCAATATATAAAAAATTCTCCTTTTGTCAATAAATTTATGTGCTCCGAAGGGCCCGGGGGCGAATTCCGAACCCGGGGAATGTATCTGCCATACTTAAAAAATATCCTTTTTTCTTGACACTTACAACATCTTATGGTAAATATTTACATTCAAATGCATCGATTTTGACCTCTTAAACCGTAAACCTAACGGCCATAGGCAAGACCCCGAACAAATGCCATTTTTGCCCTCCGGGGCGTAGGCTCGGCGCTACGAACCAGAGGCCCAGTCGCTGCTACAGAATCCGTCCCGAGGTCCATAATCGGGAAAAGCCCTCACAGAATCTTCCATACGCCAGCGGCCATATTGCCGCCTAAGACCGTTGACCCGGTTGACCGCGTCAGGGGCAATGCCATTGATCGGGTGCGAGGCCAGATGATCCATGTGGAAATATCGAGAACAATTGAGCTATTATGATAAGTTGAGACGCTCCATCTACGAAATCCTCCGGGATGCCCTTGAAAGGCGTCTCATGAAGATTTCGCTCATTGACTCCTTTTATAACTATCAAAAAAATAAGGCAGAATACAGCTTTGTAGAAAAAAGTGAACTCAAACCCAAATCCAAGAAGATGGAAAAGGAGTCTGAATATTTCAATACCTTTCTGGTAATTGCCTGCGAGGGCGTGCTCAGCACGGAATTGAAAAACTACATCCGCTTTTTCCCCGAAAACAGCGTCATCAAGAAAAACCTCCGGTATCTGCCCCAGTTTACCCTTTATAAACAGTTTCATCGAAATCTCAGGTACTTTGACAGCCCCCGCTTCCTTGATCTCGTGGAACAGCTGTTGGACGTGGATTACGCACTCCTCATCCAGCAGGACGCCTCCGTCAAAAAGAAGAACCGGTATGCCCTCACCCATTTTCACGTCAAGATCGACTGGCCGATTTCCGACGCCTCCGAAGACCTGGCCAAGTGGCTGCGGTATATTCAAAACCATCTTTATGAGAACGGTGAGAAAGAAGCCCGTGTTTTCCAGAACAAGCTCTTCGAGTATTACGGATGTCACCACACCGCAGGGGGGAGACGGACGGCTGGTCTCATTGCGGCCCAGCTCTTAAGAAAGCTGGATTCCATTTCAACGGTTTTTGTGTCAAGCGCGGAGGCCCGCACCATGTACCGGTACTCCGAAAGAGGTGTGTCGAAATTTTTTTTGATCCAGCTCACCGACAAGCAGCTCGGCTCCCTGGCCAAGGCACAAAACACCACGGTCGAGTCTCTTCAATCCAGCTATTTCTTCGATGGAAACGGCCCCGGCCTGGTGGGCATCCTGGAGGCCTCTTATTCCTACACCACCCATTCCAAGCCGCCCAAAGACGGCAAACTGAGGAAGATCCGACCTGCATACAACTGGCTCACCCTTAAAGACGAACTCCTGCATCCCAAGCTGGATGCGCCGCAGGCCACCCCTATCCGCTACAGCTGGGTCTATGCAAGTGACGATTAAGCCAATTGGCCGTGTTAAATGCCCGCCTCCTGCGGGCTTCCCGGCCCCGGATCCCTTTTCGGTCACAGCGCTGGTTTCATTCGTGGCCGATATAGAGTATCACCTCAATAATTGGGAGGATAACTGCGAACCTGGTGCCGGGGCAGAAGAATTTTTCTTCCGCTCCGGGCCTCCGGGCTGGTCTCTTGAGTGACTTATCTGCGGGGGACACCCGCCTGCCAAGGCCAATTGAGCGTTCTTGCCA
>JAGHEC010000166.1 GCA_021159525.1 Deltaproteobacteria bacterium
CGGGCAGGCCTCTACGACGTCCTCCTCGCCGACCTCCCCATCCGCGAAGCGCTCCTCCCCACCCTCCTGCCCAAGCTCCACCTCATCGCCTCCACCCCGCACCTCATCGGCGCCGAGGTGGAGATGGCCAACATCCAGAGCAAAGAGTTCCTCCTCCGCAAAGCTCTTGCCCCGGTCATCAATGAATACGATTATGTATTTCTCGATTGTCCCCCGTCCCTCGGTTTCCTCACAGTCAATGCCCTTGCCGCCGCCCAATCCGTACTTGTGCCGCTTCAGTGCGAATATTACGCCCTGGAAGGTCTTTCCCAGCTCCTCACCACCATCAAGGCGGCCAGACGGGGGATCAACCCCGCACTTCGGTCTCCCGACATTTTGCTCACCATGGCAGACAACCGCAACAACCTTTCCCGCCAGGTGGAACAGGAGGCCAGGGCCCTGTTCAAAAACCGCGTGTTCAGGACGGTTATTCCGCGCAATGTCCGGCTGAGCGAGGCGCCCAGCCATGGAAAACCCATCATTTTGTACGATATCAGCTCCAAAGGGGCCCAGAGCTATTTGGCCCTTGCAAGGGAGTTTATGGAAAGGGGATAACCCATCATGACCCAGAGAAAGGCGCTTGGAAAGGGATTGTCCGCCATCATTCCCCAGGCCGACCGTCTCGATGAAGAAAAAACCCTGTTTTTCCAATGCCCTGTAGAATCCATCTCGCCCAATCCCCATCAGCCCAGACAACGCTTCTCTTCACCGGAACTGGACGAGATGGCAGCTTCGGTCAGGGAAAAAGGCATACTCACACCCCTTTTGGTCAGCCCCACCCGGGACGGCTACCAGCTCATCGCAGGCGAACGACGCTGGAGAGCCGCCCAGAAGGCCGGCCTCAATCGCGTCCCGGTTGTGGTGCGGGACGCCACGCCTGTAGAGGCCCTGGAAATCGCCCTCATTGAAAATATCCACAGGACCGACCTTAATCCCATCGAGGAGGCGGCTGCATATCAGAATCTCCTCGAACAGACCCAAATGACTCAAGACGAGCTTGCCAAAAGGCTGGGCAAGGATCGTTCATCGGTGACCAATCTCCTTCGCCTGCTCCGCCTTCCTAAAGACATTCAGCAGGACGTGATCGACGGCAGGCTCACCATGGGGCATGCACGCATCCTCGCCGGCCTCAAAGAGCCCGCCGCACAAAAGGGACTGCGGCATGTTATTGTAACAAAGGGTCTCTCGGTCAGACAGGCAGAAGCCCTGGCAAAAAGGGCCAAGTCAGCCCCCCCAGGCTACAGAGGAAAAACATCTTCCCCGGATCCCTATGTTCAATCCCTTGAAAATAGGCTCAAGCAATCCCTTGGCACCAAGGTAGAGATCAAGCGCACGGCCGGGAGAGGCGCCATTGTAGTGCACTTCTATTCAGATGAGGAACTGGACCGGCTGTTGGACCGGCTTGGTTGACCGTCCTCCTGCTTCCACTTGAGCTCTTCCCCTTTGAGAAGCCGAACAAGGTTGGCCCTGTGCTTGAACCAGATGAGAAGGGCCACCAGCACGGATGCAGCCACGTATGGCCCGGGCTTTCCAAAGGCCAACAAAAATATGGGAATAGCGCTCGAGGAAACAAGAGACCCCAACGAAACAAACTGCCATTTGGCCACGACCGCCACAAACAGGACCAGACTGCACAGGCATGAGAGGGGCGAAAGACCCAGGAAGACGCCCAACGCAGTAGCCACTCCTTTCCCCCCGCGGAATCTTAGAAACACGGGGAACATGTGGCCGAACAAGGCACACACACCGATAAAAGCAAGCCCGATTTCGTGCCCTGTTCCAGCTCTGCGGGCATAGAATAAAAAGGCCATCATAGGAATGAAGCCCTTCAATATATCCAGCACCAGGGTCACGGCCCCCCACTTCACACCCAGCTCCCTGGCCACATTGGTCGCTCCGATATTCCCGCTCCCCCGCCGCGTAATATCCATGCGGCCCACACGTCCCGCGACCAGTTTTCCGAATGGGATCGACCCCACAATATAGGCCGCGATCGCGAAAAGAATAGGCGACAAGACCATGGACATCCTCTTTGGATGGATTCGCCCGTTCAAAGGACGGATCGCCGTGATGGGTCTTTACAGTCTTAGGCGTCTCTGGTATGATATAATTTCGGCTTTAATCAGGGCATACGAGCTTGGCGTATCCCTGAGCGCAAGGTGTACGGAAGCCCATTCAGTCAGGAACCGTTGGCCCTTGTACCTTTACGGTTTACATATATTTTTTTTAACAACTATGCAATTCCTTTTTTGGGTTCAGGGTGTATCATGAAATTGATGGTCATGGATGGACAGGGCGGCGGCATCGGTGCGGCTGTTATCAAAGCCTTGAGACAGTCCATAGGGCTGGAACCGGAAATATTGGCCCTCGGCACCAATTCCATTGCCACGTCCAAGATGATGAAAGCAGGCGCCAACCGTGGTGGTACAGGAGAAAATGCCATCCTGTGCACCAGCCAAACGGCCGATGTCATAATCGGCCCCCTCGCTATTCTCATGACCAACGCCATGATGGGCGAGGTAACGGCTGAAATGGCCTGCGCTGTAAGTTCCAGCCCCGCCGTAAAAATCCTGATCCCCCTGACCCGTGAACGGGTTCGGGTGGTGGGAGTCACGGGCGACCCGCTGCCCCACTTGGTAAATCAGGTCATTCAAATGGTAAAGGAGATGATGCAGCCATGTGTGAATCAACCGCCTATATCGTGAAAGACGGCAAAGAACAGACCTTTTTTGAGGACATTGAATCCCTGGAGGTCAGCGACGGCGAAATCAAATTGGTCAGCATTTTCGGCGAAGAAAAAACCATTCGGGCAAGGCCCAAACGCTTTTCCTTGGTGGATCATAAGATTCTTCTGGAACCTCATTAGGATCCAGGACACCGCTTTTGAAAGGAGGTGGCGAAATGACAGCATCATTTGCCAATAAGATCACCTGGCTGGGCCATGACGGGTTTCGCATCGATGCGGACAAGACAATCTATTTCGATCCCTACCAGATCACGGAAGGCCCTACAGCAGACGTGATCCTGATAACTCATGATCACTTTGACCACTGCTCCCCTGAGGATATCCAGAAAATCCAGGGACCTGAGACCATTATCGTCACGGAAAAAGACTCGGCAAAGAAGCTATCCGGCGATATCAGGGTCCTAAAACCCGGGGATATCCTTGATTTGCCGAACATAAGAATCGAGGCCGTCCCGGCCTACAATACCGACAAGGACTTTCATCCAAGAAAGAACGGCTGGCTGGGCTTTATTGCTGAGATTCAAGGAGTTAAGCTCTACCATGCCGGCGATACCGACTTCATTCCGGAAATGAAGGCCCTAAACGCGGACATTGCCTTGCTCCCTGTATCCGGCACCTATGTCATGACCGCTGACCAGGCAGTGAAAGCGGCCCTTGCCATCCGGCCGAAACTGGCCATTCCCATGCATTATGGCGCCATTGTGGGCGACGTTCAGGATGCGGTTGCCTTCAAGAAGGCCCTTGAAGGACAAATCGAGGTCCGTATTCTTGAAAAGGCCTGACCGGCCGCCCCTGTATTGCCGGATATTGTCCTTGACAAGACGTATCCATCCAATGTTATATATCAAGCTTGTCCGCGACTGGGCACTGCCGAGTCGAAATGCGGGCTCGGAGCCAGGCAGTAATGGTGTTTTTTGTCCGCTGCCAATTAGTTAAGCCTGTTTATCAATTATATCATTAAAGCAAGGAGGTAAGAGACGTGAGCGACATTATTGCTCCCATGGGAGGTAAGGTTATTGAAGTGAAGGTGAATGTGGGCGACACTGTAAGCGAAGGAGACGAAGTCGTGATCCTTGAGGCCATGAAAATGGAATTGCCCGTCGCGGCCGAGGCATCCGGAACGGTTAAGGAAGTCAAGTGCAAAAAGGGCGATACAGTGGAAGCAGAGGGCGTCCTGATCGTGTTGGAATAGCGAACTCTCCACGCTGCTGTCCACGGTCTTCTGCTCTCAATACGTCTACGCCGAAGAGATCGTTTTCTCTTCGGCGTTTTTTATTTCGTAACCGTTCACGGGAGCTTGAGATCCCCCTGATACATTGATATGACAAAATCGTATCAGCTCAATAAGCAGGGGAATAACAGCGAACGTACTACAGGGGCAGGAGGTTTTTTCTTCCGCTTCGGGCCTCCCGGCAGTCGCGTCAGAAAAACCCTTCTGCCCCCATTTATTGAGCTGTTACCCTGTATTCGATTTTTGCCGCCCGCGGTATGGGGGTCACTGCGTCCCCTCCAAGACGGGACAACAAAATGGATACGTAACGCTCGGCGCCCGCCCCATGAC
>JAGHEC010000426.1 GCA_021159525.1 Deltaproteobacteria bacterium
CTGCCATCGCAGATCCACGGGACGAAAGTCTTGGCAAGAACGCTCAATTGGCGTTGGCAGGCGGGTGTCCCCCGCAGATAAGTCACTCAAGAGACCGGCCCGGAGGCCCGGAGCACAAGAAAAATCTTCCTGCCCCGGTGGTACGTTTGCTGTTATCCGCCGACTTATTGAGCTGGTAGAATGAAAATCATTTTTAACGGAGATGACTTTGGACTGACCTCGGGAGTCAACCGGGGGATTATCCGTGCTTTCCGGGAGGGCCTTCTGACCAGCGCCTCCATCATTGCGGGCGGAGAGGCGTCCCAAGAGGCCCTGTCTCTGGCCCGCGAAGAGCCCGCACTTGATACGGGCATCCATTTGACCCTATGCGACGAGCGGCCGGTCCTTCATCCCCGTGGTCTCAGATCAATTATCCCCTCGGGCGGTCACTTCCCGTCGAGGGATCATCTTGTCGGAAGGATCGTCTCCGGGCGGATCGATTACGGGGAGGTGGAGGCCGAATGGCAGGCCCAGGTGGAAACGGTCCTGAAGGCGGGTGTTTCCATCAGCCATGCAGACAGCCACCAGTTTGTCCATCTCTTTCCAGGGCTTCTGCTCATCTGTCTTAAGGTGGCCCGGGACTATGACATCCCGTTTGTGAGGGCAAGGATCATGGATCCTCCATCCCTTGCAGCCGGACCCGCCAGACTCATTCAGTGGGCCGGCCTGGCGACCTGGTCCAGGGCATACGCATCACGTTTCATAAGCACGCAGGTCAGGACGGTTCCTTCGGTGGGGTTTATCCTGGCGGGCGGAAGGATGACCCGAAAGAGGCTTATGAAGACCCTGAGCCGGCTGCGTGTACAGGGGTCGTGCCGGACAGTGGAGGTCATCCTCCATCCCGGGGCCGGCGACGCCCACACCTTATCTACATACAACCACTGGGGCTACCGCTGGAAAGAGGATCTGAACCTGCTCATGGACCCGATTCTTAAAAACGAGCTTGAGCTTCGGGGCATAACAACCGCCTCTTTCAGAGATGAACCATGACGGCCCGTCAGACCATCCTCCTCGTCAATCCTGATTGGACCGGGATCGGCCTTCAGAAACAGCCGCAGTTCAAGCGGATCTGGCAGCCGCTGGACCTTGCAATCGCGGCCGCCATGCTGGAAGAGGCCGGGTTTTACGTCCGAATTCTGGACAACAACATTAAACACCTGTCGCCCCGGTCCCTGGGGAAGGAGGCCGAAGCGTTCGACAAGGTCTTTGTGACCAGCACCCCCTATGACCGCTGGCAGTGTCCCTCCCTGGACATCGGCTTTTTCTTCCAGACCGTCGGGCAGTTCCCGAAGAACCGGCTCTATATCATGGGGGCCCACGTGACCGAACGGCCCGAGGCCATCCTGAAGCAGAGCCGCGCCCGCCTCGCTATCCTCGGAGAACCGGAGCAGACCATTGTGGATCTGGCCTGTCGCGATACCTTGGATGAGATGCCGTGTGACATCCCGGGCATCGCTTATATGGAGGAGGGGCGTCTGGTTCGTTCGGCCCCGAGGCGGTTCATTCAGGACCTGGATTGTCTTCCCTTGCCGGCCTATCACCTCCTCCCTATGGACCGCTACTATTATGAATTTCTGGGGGACCGGTTCGCCATCCTCGAGGGATCGCGGGGGTGCCCCCACCAGTGCGGATTCTGCTATCTCGGGATGTATGGAAGGCGGTTTCGGCAGAAATCCCTTAAACGGCTCCTATCTGAAACGGTCTATGTCCGGGACCGGTTTCATGTGAAAAATATCTACTTCATGGACCTTGAATTCGGTCTTAACCGGGATTTTGTCCGTTCGTTCTGCCAGGGCCTGATTCAGGAGAAAATGGGCATCCGCTGGTGCTGCCAGACCCGGGTGAGCGACGTGGACAACAGACTGCTGGCCCTGATGAAACAGGCCGGATGTTCCCTTATTCATTTCGGGGTTGAGGCCGGCAGCCCCCGGATTCTGAGCCAAACCGGAAAGGGAATCACCGTGTCGGAGTGTGTCAGGGCCGTGTCCCTGGCACGCAAAAACGGCATCCGGACCGCCCTTTTTATGAACTTCGGATTCCCCGGAGAGACCCTGGCCGACATGGAGGCGACCATACGCCTGGCCATACGGCTCAATCCTGACTATGTGGCCTTTCACCTGATCGTGCCTTTTCCCGGAACCCGCCTGGCCCGGGAGATCAAGCTGGATCCCGAGGCATTTCCCGCGCACCTCTATCCCCACTACAATTTTGTCCATCACGACCTTGGGTCGCTGAAATCCACGCTGAGAAAGGCCTATTTGCGGTTTTATCTCAGGCCTTCCTATTTAGTGCGGGCCATAAAAGGTCAGGCCCTGGCCGGGTGGGGGCAGGGAAAGCTGTTTCTGAGGGTGCTGAGGGGATGAGCCGCGGCTTGGCCATACGGCCCTTCCAGGACCAGGACGAGGCAGGGATCCTCGGGCTTCGCCGGCGCGTCTTTGGGGACCTGGATCCTGTCCGGGCCAGACCCGCGGTCTGGCGCTGGCAGTTTCTCCATAACCCGGCAGGGAGGGCGGTCTGCGCCGTTGCCGAGGACCGGGACCGCATAGTGGGTCAGTATGCGGCCATCCCCACGCGCTTTTCTGTGCAGGGAAAGGAAATGCGCTTTGCACTTTCCTGCGACACCATGATCCATCCCGATTATCGACGCCGGGGCCTGTTTACACTCCTGGCCCGCGACGTGTACCGGCGCCTTGAAGAAGACAAGGGGATCACTACGGTCTGGGGCTTTCCCAACGAGGCCTCTCTGCCTGGTTTCACGCGGCGTCTCGACTGGCGCCTCCTTGCGGTTTTCCCTGTGAGGGCCGCGGTCATGAGGCCCCTGACCCTGCTGGGGGCGACCCTTGGCCTCAAGCGGATTGCCGGAAGGATTCCCGTTGCAGACAACACAGGCATCCTTGGTCGAATCTCAGATGTTATGTCCGGTTTTGAGGTGCAATCCGTGCGCCGATTTGGCAGGGAATACGACGCGCTGTGGCATCGCCGCCGGGATCTGGCCCCCATTATTCAGGTGCGCGATGCCGACTATCTCAACTGGCGATACGGGGCTGTGCCCGAATTTGGCTACCATGCCTTCTCTATCCGGGAAAGGGAAGAGCTGCTGGGCTACATGGTCATTCGGTGCATGTCCCTTATGGGCCATTTTTTTGGAGTGTTGACCGACCTGTTTCCATTTCCGGTCAAAGACCTTTTCACCACGCGACAGCTCTTTCGTGTTGCCCGGGACTGGTGCAGGGATCAGGGCGCTGCATTTATGACCTGTCTTTTCTCCCGGGCCGCTCCTTCTTTTTTAAGGGCCGCAGGGCTGAGAACGGTTCCGGCCTTATTGAACCCGCGAAAATGGCATTTCGGTGCCCGTTACGGTCCCAACGAGGTCCATCTGCTGGGAGTTCCTCAAAATTGGCACCTGACGTACGGGGATACGGATATCGTGTAGGCCCAAGGGATTAGGGCTTTGTCCCCAAGTTCTCCGGAACGCGTGAACAAGTTTCCCCGCGGGGGGGTCACTGCCTCCCCTCCATGACGGGACAACAAAATGCGTACGCAGTGCTCGGCGACCGCCCCCTGACTCGTAATAGCCTTTATGGAAAGGCGGCAAAGGACTACCGTCTTATGAAAAATTGTCCTTGGGGCTGGATCAGAAAGAATTCCAACACCCTGCCGCCGTTCCCACGAGCTGTATTCGGTTTTTGTCCCGTCCTGGAGGGGAGCCAGTGACCCCCCGCCCGGGCATAACATTGTGGGACTTAGGTGAGACCTGTTTAGGTGCGGCCGTCAGACCGCCC
>JAGHEC010000279.1 GCA_021159525.1 Deltaproteobacteria bacterium
CCAAAGGGGCAGGTGTCCCCCGCAGATAAGTCACTCAAGAGACCAGCCCGGAGGCCCGGAGCGGAAGAAAAATTCTTCTGCCCCGGCACTAGGTTCGCAGTTATCCCCCTAATTATTGAGGTGATACGATTTTTCATTAAGGTTGCGATGCGCAGGGTTTCATGATGGCAGAAATGGACCGGACAGAAAAGGAGACGATTCGCGTCCTTCTCGTGGACGACGAAATAGGATTTGCCGACATCCTGGCCAAGCGACTGGGCAAGAGGGGCATGACGGTGACCCCTGTGTACACGGGCGCAGCTGCTGTAAAGTGTATTCGTAAAACGGACTTTGACGTGGCGGTACTGGACCTCAAGATGGAGGACATGGACGGCATTGAGGTCTTAAAGATCTTCAAAAAGGCCTATCCTGAGATGGCGGTCATCATGCTCACAGGGCATGGATCGGAACAGGCAGCAAGGGACGGGCTCAAGGAGGGCGCCTTCGATTATCTCACCAAGCCGTGTGAATTGGAAGAGCTGGTGGAGAAAATTCGAGAGGCGGCCCGATCCGCAGGGGGTGGTTCCATTGGAGGGAGTTAAGGTATTGCTGGTGGACGATGAAACGGAATTTGTCAACACGTTGACCAAACGGATTAATAAAAGGGACATAAACGCTTTTTCCGTGGGGAGCGGCGAGGCGGCCCTGGAATTTCTGGACAGGAACCCGGTGGATGTGGTCGTCCTGGACGTCAAGATGCCAGGCATGGACGGGATACAGACCCTGAGGGCCATCAAGGAACGGCATCCGCTCATGGAGGTGATCATGCTGACCGGCCATGCGAGTGTGGAGGTGGCCATTGAGGGAATGGAACTGGGGGCCTTTGACTATCTCATGAAGCCAATGGCCATTGACGATCTTTTGTACAAGATCGAAGACGCCTTTAAAAAGAAGTCGCTGCAGGAAAAAAGGATCGGCGAGAGGGCCGGGGGGCTTGAAGATTAAGGGGTCCCGTGATCAAACCACGGAACATTCAGCCTTGGATGTGGCAATTTCAGAACGTAACCTACAACCCATATGCGATGTTAAACGGGTTAAGGGCTGACGGCCGCAACCAAACAGGTTCTGCCCTAAGTCCAAAAGCGTTCGGCCCGGGCGGGGGGTCACTGGCTCCCCTCCAAGACGGGACAAAAACCGGATAGAGCTCGTGGGAACGGCAGGTGAGCGTTGGAATTCGTTCTGATCGAGCCCCAAGGATAGTCTTACATAAGACGGTAGTCCTTACCTGCCTTTTCATAAAGGCTATTACGAGTCAGGGGGCGGTCGCCGAGTGCTGCGTACGCATTTTATTGTCCCGTCATGGAGGGGAGGCAGTGACCCCCATAGCGCGGGCGGGAAAAACCGAATGCAGCCCGGGGGCCGGGAGGAAGAGACCCCCAAGGCAGAACTTCTTCGCATGTCGCAGAGAAGTTACAAACAAGAGTTTAATCAATCAGTAACCAGGCGCGTTTAATCATGGAAAGGAGCGGACTCAAAATGAATTTCTTCAGAGAATGGGGCAAATACATGATGATGGGGGCGAGGGCCCATGCCATGTGGGAGATAAGCGTCTCCAGGACCATCCTGGGGGACAGGCGGCGGTTGATTCTTCTGGGCCTCCTCACTATACCGATTATATTGG
The DNA here is from genome assembly GCA_021159525.1 of Deltaproteobacteria bacterium. Lineage (GTDB taxonomy): Bacteria > Desulfobacterota > DSM-4660 > Desulfatiglandales > Desulfatiglandaceae > AUK324. The sequence continues at coordinate 1,661 of JAGHEC010000279.1, forward strand.
GAGGAATCGCTTTTGCCAAAGAGATCAGTTCTGCCCTCCCCGAGTTGCTGGGCGGGAAAAAGGCCTACAGCCCGGCCTTTTACAGTACAGGCATCTTTATCGTGTCCATCCTGATCGGGCTCGGGGCCGGACTGATCACCGGATGCATTGGCGCGGGGGGCGGCTTTATTATCGCGCCGGCGCTGATGAGCGCGGGGATCAAGGGGATCCTGGCAGTGGGCACCGACCTGTTTCACATCTTTGCCAAGGCCATCATGGGGAGCGTCATCCACAGAAAGCTGGGGAATGTTTCGGTCCCTCTGGCCGTTGTATTTATAATCGGCGCGATGATGGGGGCCACCGCTGGCGGATTGATCAACCGGGCACTCTACGAGATCAACCCTGTGCTCAGCGATGCCTTTATTACCACCATCTATTCCCTGATGCTGGGATTTTTGGGTATCTACGCCATGACCGATTTCCTCAGGGCGCGACGGGCTGAAAAAGGGGTTCGTGCCCCCCATGGGGGGGGAGGCGCCCACGGAGGGAGAGACGAGGGCGTTGACATAGGGAACCTCCCCAAGAAGCTTCAGGCCATGAAGATTCCGCCCATGATCAAATTCGATTATGACTTGGCCCCGGGCGGCAGGAGCATTTCATGGCTGTTCCTGGTCCTGAGCGGGGGACTCGTAGGACTGGCTGCCGGCATCATGGGGGTGGGGGGAGGATTTCTCACATTCCCCATCTTTGTCTACATGCTGGGCGTGTCCTCCATGACCACGGTGGGGACCGACATCTTTCAGATCGTCTTCACCGCCGGATATGCAGCTATCAGCCAGTACGGCATCTATGGGTTCATCTTCTATACCTTGGCAATGGGCATGCTTTTAGGATCCCTCATCGGGATCCAGGTAGGCGCCATGGTGACCAAGGTGGTCCCCGGCATCACTATCCGGGGATTTTACGCCATGGCGGTCCTGTCCGGTTTTGTCAACCGGATCTTCGCCCTCCCGGGCAAGTTGGGCGAGATGGATGTCATTCCCGTATCGCAACAGACAGGGGCCGTGTTGGAGAGCATAGGCGTATGGGCCTTTTTCATTGTCATCGGAGCGTTTTCGATCTGGGTTATAAGCACATTTCTGCGGAATATCCGCCTACTTAAGGGAGAGGAGGTGCCATCATGATTGCCAATAAGAAGGAGTTTTACGGCGGTTTTGCCCTGCTGGGTGCGTTTATCGTAACCCTCGCCATTATATTCTCCCCCATATTCAAGGGCCACAACGGATTGGAGTACATGGACGCCCTCTATAATTCCATATCCAAGGGATCGGCCTACTATATCCCGGATGTCCTGAAAGAGACCTCTCAGTTCAAAGGTCAATCCATCAGCGTGACCGTGGATTTGCGGAATGCGAAACAGGCACAGGAAAACGGGCTTCTCTTTCGGAAAGGGGGCGCATCTGTCACCGTGGCCGGGCCTTCCCTGCGGATTAAGGGGGATTTAGGGGAGATCCTCGCAAATGCGCTCGATGATGCTGACGAGATGTATCAAAACAAGGGAGATGCGATCTCGAAGAAATATGGCTACGACGAGAGACAAGTGCTCTTTAACTGGTGGAAGGCCCTCAATGCCCTGGAAAAGGCCCTCACTAAACAGAAAAAATTCAAGGAGGCCAAGGCAGTGGCCCTGGTGGTCAAGAAAGCGGTGGAGCCTTCATACAACTATTATACCATCGAACCGCAGAAGATCACGGATCGAATGGGTGTGGTGATCTTCTCCCTGGTTTTCTATGTAATTTACACCCTGTGGTACGGCTTTGCAGTCATGTACATGTTTGAAGGATGGGGCATGCGGCTGGAGCACTGAGAGGGCATAATTTACCGGCTGATTGCGGATTAGTGTGATTGTTGGATGAAGAGGGCTTCACCTCGTTTCGGGCTTGACCCGGAATCCGGGCTTTCCGAAGGGACTGGATTCCTGCTTTCGCTGGAATGACGGGTAGTTCTATGTTCAGTTCGGGTTTGTTCGATGACCTTTGGCGCCCACCCAACGGGTGATTAGGGACCCGTTTTTACGTTAATCCGCAATGAGACAATTTACCATTGGCGGAAACAAGCCCCTTTGTAAAAGCTCAATAACCCGGGGCAGGAGGGTTTTTCTGACGCGGCTGCCGGGAGGGCGCCGTCTCTTCTTCGCTCGCTTCGCCCGACTCAGACCCCACCCTTCGGGCGGGTCCCCGGTTTGTCCTCGCTTCGCTCGGACTCCCCATCCTTCGGATGGGGCCCCGGTTTCGTGACTTATCAGTGGGGGAAGCCGCAGCTCGACGAAGTCGGGAATGCCAAAGGGGCAAGCCTGCCCGCCATTGCCTTGTTACCCATGTTACCTCCTTCTGCCATCGCAGATCCACGGGACGAAAGTCTTGGCAAGAACGCTCAATTGCCGTTGGCAGGCGGGTGTCCCCCGCAGATAAGTCACTCAAGAGACCGGCCCGGAGGCCCGGAGCGGAAGAAAAATTCTTCTGCCCCGCCACTAGGTTCGCAGTTATCCCCCTAATTATTGAGGTGATACCATCGGCCTCAAAATCGGAAAATCGGGACGGAGATATCATGATCACTGCATCTTTTCCACACGCGAGGTGTCTGAAGACCCGATAGGTTTGCCTCGCCTTCCACGGCGGCACAACAACCACCATGGATCAGCCCTTGTTTCCTCGTTATCATAGCAGATATGTCCTGTTGCTCCAATGAAAAGCTGCATATCTCTGGTCCCGGCAGCTCCCCGTTTTTTTACCGGCCCAAGACCGACCGCGCCACGGACTTGGAGCGGAAGAAAAATTCCTCTGCCCCGGCACCAGGTTCGCAGTTATCCCCCTAATTATTGAGGTGATACACTTGACCTCAAGCGCCATTGTTTTTTATAAGCTTCCTCGGGCCACATATGCAATCTGGAGGGCGTCACGGCCGTGTGCGCGCCGGCAAGGCGCCCTCCCAAAATGGAAAGGACGGAGAAAAAATGAAGGTATTGATCGTGGGAAACGGGGGCCGCGAGCACGCCCTTGCCTGGAAAGCGGCCAAGTCGAGACGGGTCGGAACGGTTTTTGCGGCGCCGGGCAATGCCGGGACAGCAAAGGAGCCGGGCGTGGAAAACATCGCCATCGACTCTGAACATATCCATGCTCTGATTGCATTTGTCCAAAAGGAGGGCATCGGCCTAACCATCGTGGGACCTGAAGCCCCGCTGGTGGCAGGGATCAAAGATGCTTTCCAAGAGGCGGGGCTGACGTGCTTCGGTCCGTCTCAAGCCGCGGCCCGGCTGGAGGGCTCCAAGGCCTTCTGTAAGGATTTCCTGGGCCGTCACCACATTCCTACCGCACCGTATGCGACCTTTACTGAAACTGAACCGGCCGTGGATTACATCCGGAAACACGGCGTCCCTCTGGTGGTCAAGGCCGATGGGCTCGCCGCAGGCAAGGGTGTCATTATTGCGCGGTCAGAAGAGGTGGCTGTCTCGGCGGTCCAGGGGATGCTCTCCGGAAAAGACTTTGGCGAGGCAGGAAAAAAGGTGGTTGTCGAAGAATGCCTAGAGGGGGAAGAGGCCAGCTTCATGGCCATGGTGGACGGGGAGCACATCCTCCCGCTTGCCACGTCTCAGGACCACAAGGCCCGCGATAACGGCGATAAAGGCCCCAATACCGGAGGCATGGGGGCCTATTCGCCTGCCCCTGTGGTGACGCCCCGGGTCTACCGCCGCATCATGGACGAGGTCATCAAACCCACTGTCAGGGGAATGGCTGAGGAAGGGTGTCCCTACACCGGATTTTTGTATGCCGGTCTCATGATCTCCGCAGATGGAACCCCTCGGGTCCTTGAATTCAAC
>JAGHEC010000098.1 GCA_021159525.1 Deltaproteobacteria bacterium
AAGTCAAATTCTGATTGTTTGAACATGTAGAGCTAAAAACCTTTGTTATTACAATATATTGCAATTGAAGCTTCGTCGGAACTGCAGATTTTTATTGGATTTCCCGGGTAGAACAAATTTACCGTGGGTTGGCACTTGACGCCTGATACAATGTCCTGTAAAAGATAGGCGAACCGTGCTCCCATGAGGAGGGGGAGAAATCAGCGGCATGTTGGCGCACATCGGCCGGAAAGAGGCGTTTCCAGTTGCCCGCGCAAAACAGAAGTTTCGTCTCCCCGGCCGGCCTGAGGGAAAGGATGGAAAAAATGTCTGCAAGGGTGATAACCGGCTTTTTTGCCAACCTCGGCATCGTATTTTTTTGCCTTGCCGTAGTCGTTGCCGGAGCAAGGGTACTGATCAAGCGCATCGGCAACAGGGACGGGGTCTTGGAAGAGTTCTACCGCTGGATCACACTCCTTCCGGCGGGTCTTATCGGCATCTACACGTTCATGCTGCACGCGTTTTTTCCGGAGGTAGCGGCGGCATCCATCGGCTGGAAGACCAGCCCATTCCAATACGAGGTGGCCATGGCTAATCTCGGGTTCGGTCTCTGCTGCATCCTCGCCTTCAAGGCCGGTTACGGGTTCAGGGTCGCCACGGTCGTAGGCATAACCTGCTGGCTGTGGGGTGACGCAGTCGGTCATATCAGGCAGATGATCCTGGCTCACGACTTTTCCCCAGGAAACGCAGGCTCCTGGTTCTGGACCGACGTACTGGTCCCCCTTTCGCTGATAATCCTGATGGGCTCGATGAAGAAGCCGCGGGGAGAGATAAATCAGTAACATCTCAAGAAGTGCGGCCCAGGAGGTTTGCCCGAAAAGGAATATATTTCTTTGGATAAGCTCTGACGGGCGCCGGATTTCTGAAGAAGGCTCCGCGCTCGAAGAACGGGGGGCGCCTGATCTACGGGTTTGAGGCTTTTACGCCTACTGAGATGTAAGGGAATAGGGAATCGCTGTTACGGTGCCGCGTTTACCCGGATATTCCTTTCCGTGCAGGTTCCCTCGTTTCATTGGACCCCCTTTCTTCAATTTCTACCTTAGCATGTTGTCCCATCTTTGGGGAATTTATTGAGCTGTTACCACTGAACCAGGTATTACTGATTCTCCCCAAGGCTTGGATCCCCCACGCTTAAAATATTCCGGGCAGGGTTTGCCTCCCGCTTATCATCAAGTTATTATACAATGCAAAAGTGCGCTTTACGTCCCAGTCTTTCAAGGGTAGGCTTTCCCGGCGGGAAATCATAAACGTGACAGCGTGGTCAGGTCTGAGGGCTTGGCCGAACTCAGGCTTTGGCTTGAGCTCCGGGCTTCTGGCTTGGGGGTGCCTCTGCCTGTGTCCGTTGAGGAGATCAGGGACACAATTTCGGTGAAACTTCAGTTGTGAAATTTGGAGGTATTTATAATGCCCGTGAAAGCAGCTTATGACAAATCGAAGCCGAGAAGAATAAAGGCAAAAAAGCAAAAAGAAAAAATCAGTCTAATGGTTGCCCTTTTAGCTGCCTGCTGTTTCCTGTTGTACTATTTTCATCATGTCCTTGGGGTTGCTACTGGTTTTACCCACTTTTTCTATGTTCCAATAATCCTGGCATCGTTATGGTGGCGGAGGAAAGGTTTGGGCGTAGCCGCGTTTTTGGCCCTTTCCCTGCTTGTCAGCCACTATTGCCTGGGATGCTCTGCAGGACCTGCCAATGATTATTTTCGGGCGCTTATGTTTGTGGTTGTCGGTTTTGCAGCGTCTCTGGCAAGCGAGAGAATTGTGAAGGATGAGAAAGGACTGCGGGAGAGTGAGGAAAAATTCAGAGACCTGTTTGCTCATATGAACAGCGGAGTTGCCGTATATGAGCCGGTCAACAACGGAGAGGATTTCATCTGTAAGGATTTAAACAGGGCAGGAGAGCAGATGGAAAAAGTCGCCAGGGGAGAGATTATTGGCAAAAGCGTCCTGGAGATTTTCCCTTATGTAAAAGATTCCGGCCTTTTCGACGTGATCAGACGAGTATGGAAGACAGGACGGCCGGAAAGTCATTCAACAGTGATGTATGAAGATGAAAAAATAACCGCGTGGAAGGACTATTTCATTTATAAATTGCCCGCCGGTCAGATTGTAACGATCTACTCAGATGAAACAGGACGCAAGCAGGCTGAAGAGGCGTTACGGGAAAGCGAGAACAGAATGAAGGCGCTTCTCGCGGCTTCACCCTTGGGGATCGCTTTATTCATCAACCGGAAACTGGATTGGGCCAATGAGAGGTTTTATAAGTTGGCCGGTTATGAACAGGGTTCCCTGGTTGGCCGGGATGCCAGGGTGCTCTATGCGAGTGATGAGGAGTATGAGCGAGTAGGCCAGGAACTTTATGCCGGCATTGACAAGTCGGGAACCGGTGAAATAGAGACAAAATGGATTCGGCAGGATGGTAAAATAATTGACTGTCGTTTGCGGGCATGTTCCTTAGACCGTAACAACCCCTCCAGGGGGCAGATCGTGACGGCAGCTGATATCTCCGAGGCAAAACAGCTTGCAGCCGAATTTCAGCAGGCCCAGAAGATGGAGGCTATCGGAATATTGGCCGGAGGGGTGGCCCATGATTTCAACAATATATTGACCACCATTATCGGCAATGCCGGTCTTGCGTTAATGGAAGCCGAAAAGGATGGTCCCCAGTGGAAGGAGATAGAGGCGATCAGGACAGCCGGGGAAAGGGCAGCCTCCCTGACCCGCCAGCTTCTGGCTTTCAGCCGCAAACAGATTATCCGGCCTGAAATTCTGGACCTTAATAAGATATTGGCAGAGATGGAGAAAATGCTTGCCCGTCTGATTGGAGAAGATGTTGAACTGTTGATGGTTCCGGGACCTGCATTATGGCAGGTGAAGGCGGACCCGGGACAGATGGAGCAGGTCATCATGAATCTTGTGGTCAATGCCAGGGACGCCATGCCCGAGGGAGGCAAACTCACTGTTGAAACAGCCAACGCGGACCTGGACGAGAACTATTTTCGTAATCATGGTCTTCGAGAGGAGAAGCCCGGCGGTTATGTGATGTTGGCGGTAAGCGATTCCGGTACAGGGATGGACAAAGAGACCCAATCACATATCTTTGAACCTTTTTTTACCACCAAGGAAAGAGGCAAGGGCACAGGATTGGGCCTGTCTACGGTGCACGGCATTGTCAAACAAAATAACGGTTTTATCCGGGTTTACAGTGAACCGGGGCAAGGCTCCGCATTTAAGGTCTATCTCCCTAAGGCAAAGGGGGATGAGGCTTCAGAGGAAAAGGACCGACACCCTGTGACAGGGCCTGGCGGTTCCGAGACCGTTTTGATCGTAGAGGATGATGATTTACTCCGAAAGCTTTTACAAAATACTCTTCAGCAATATGGATACAAGGTATTGGAAGCTGAAAACGGTGAAGGTGCTTTGAAGCTCAGCGAAGCGTATGTCGGGTCGATTGATCTGCTGATAACCGATGTGGTAATGCCCAAGCTGGGCGGTAAGGAAACAGCAGAACGGCTGCAATCGCTTCATCCCCGTATGAAGGTGCTTTATATGTCCGGGTATACGGACAATGCCATTGTGCATCACGGTTTTTTGGGGACCGGCCTCAATTTTTTGGAAAAGCCTTTTTCACCGGAAGCTTTGCTTCGTAAAGTCAGAGAGATAATGGATATCGAATGATAACGAGCATCGATCCATCTGCCTGGACAACGTGAGTATTTCTATCATACGCTCGGCCCGTACGCAAGCAAGTACCGCTGCGAAGCGGTTTATTTGTATCAGCTCAATAATCAGTGCCTGAACGAAAACTCCTGTTCAGGCAAAATCCGAATATCGAGATCCGAAATCCGAAACAAATTTGAATATCAAACGACAAAATGACGTAACAGCTCAATAAATGGGGGCAGAAGGGTTTTTCTAACGCGACTGCCGGGAGGGCGCCGTCTCATTGTGACTTATCAGTGGGGGAAGCCGCAGCTCGACGAAGTCGAGAATGCCAAAGGGGCAAGCCTGCCCGCCATTGCC
>JAGHEC010000168.1 GCA_021159525.1 Deltaproteobacteria bacterium
AAGTCAAATTCTGATTGTTTGAACATGTAGAGCTAAAAACCTTTGTTATTACAATATATTGCAATTGAAGCTTCGTCGGAACTGCAGATTTTTATTGGATTTCCCGGGTAGAACAAATTTACCGTGGAACATGAATAGCAACCGCAACCGGCCGGGACGAATGGTGCCGCGGCTGTCGCTGACACGGACCGATCGCCGGCCTGGCCCGTATGTCAGTAGGTCACTGACGGGAAAAGCTTACGGTTGGTATGGGGCAGGAACAGGGCAGCAATATATTCCTCAGTAAAAGGCTGGTAGGTGGAAAGTTCGATGTTGGTCATGGACCTGGATACATTGATGCAGGTCTCCATGGCGGTCTCTGACAGGAGGGCCATGCGGGCCCCCGTCAGCGAGCTGTTGCCGATGAATTGTATCTTCTCTCTTGAGATGTCCGGGAGGAGCCCGATGGCGATGGATTTGGAGATATCCAGGTAACTCCCGAACCCCCCGGCCACATAGAAGGTTTCGATCATGTCAAAACCGAGGCCGATGTAGTCTGTAAGGGATTTGATGGCGGCGAAGACCGCCCCTTTGGATTTAATGAGATTATCAATGTCTGATTCGGTAATGACAACCGCGGCGCCCGATTCGGTTTCCTCGGGATAGGCGATGATGAATTCAGGAATGTTATCCTCGATTCTCAGCCGCTCGTCTTTTCGATCTCTCTGGAATTTTCCCAGGGGATCGATAATTCCGTTCTTGACAAGTTCATGGATGCAATCGATCAGGCCCGAGCCACAGATACCCCTGGGTTTGGCATTGCCTATGACCTGGTAATCGAGCTGACCCTCGGAGATGACGACCTTTTCAATCGCCCCCTTGACAGCCCGCATGCCGCACCGGGTCCCCCCGCCCTCAAAGGCAGGACCTGCAGAGGCCGAACAGCAGACCAGCCAGTCTTTGTTGCCGATGGCGATCTCGCCGTTGGTGCCGATGTCAATCAGGCCCCTGATCTCTTCGTGCTCGGGGATGCCGCACGACATGACGCCGGCCACGATATCGCCGCCCACATAGGAGGCGACGCAGGGGATGGTCTGGAGCACGCCGCGCGGATTGATACGGATCCCGATCTGTTCGGCCCGGATCTGGGGAAATTCATCGGCCGTAGGCACGTATGGGTCCAGACGGATTGAACAGGGGGAAAGGCCTAAGAGAAAATGGCTCATGGTGGTGTTTCCCGCGGCCACGGCCGCGTTGATCTCCTCAATAGGCACGTTGTGATCTGTGCTCAGCTTCTTGATAAGCTCGTTGATGTTCCTGATCACGGCCTTTTGGACCGGTGCCAGCCCGCCTTTGCCACAAGCATAGATGACCCGCGATATAACATCCTCGCCATAGGTCGCCTGCTGGTTGTGGCGTCCTTCAGAGCCCAGAACCTTCCCTGTATTCATATCCACCAGTTGAACCACGACCGTGGTGGTTCCCACGTCGATGGCCAGGCCGTAATTGGCGTGAGAGGTATCCCCGGGGTGTATCTTCAGTATGCGGTAGCGGTCCCCTGTTTTGGCGAGGGTGACGGTTACCTTCCAGTCATTCTGCCGCAAGTTATCGGAGAGATGCTGGAGACAATCGAGAGGGACATCAAAGGCATGCCACCCGAACTGCTTTCGCAATTCCCTGGATATCCGTTCGATGTCGGGGACATTGTCTTCACCAGTAGGGGGCGGCAGCTCCAGGTAGACCTTTTTGACAATGGGCTTGAGTTCTGTCTTGGGGCTTTCGTCCGTGGGCCCGCCAATCATGATCTTGGAATCTTCCATCCGCGATTCCGGGGGTATCACCACCTCAAGATTATCGTGGACCGGCGTCTGGCAGGCAAGGACATACCCCTTCATGAGTTCATCAGGAGAAAAAAATTTTTTTGCGTCTTCTTCGGTCTGGGCCCGTCCCTTGGCAATCTGCACGCGGCACTTGCCGCAAAGCCCTTGACCCCCGCAGAGGTTGTTGATGAAAACATCGACGCTTTGAGCTGCGTCGGCAATCGTGACGCCGTCTTCCACTTCAGCGGTTACATCAGCAGGGAGAAAGTGAACCGTATATGTCTTCATTGAGGATCTCCAGCAATCTTATGTTGTTTCAACCTCTTGATCCAGATGTGGTGTATGGTGCTGCCTCAAAAAAAGGTCTCAATGGGCCGGCAAATAGTCTATGCCTTGAGCATGCTGAGGATATTTTGCAACTGCAGATCGATATATTTGTCCAGGCTCAGGCGGTTCTTGAAGTGCCAATACTTCAGAACCCACATATGGGCGGCAATGATGATAGTGTAGGACGCCAGGTCCACATCCACTTTCCTGAAAATGCCGAAATCTATTCCCTCCTGGATCATTTCCGCGAAGATCTTGCTGACCGCTATCTCCAGTTCCATAATCCGGGCCTTGGACGCCTTGTCCAGGGAGTTGGATTTTTGATAGATCAGGAGGGCCTTTTCCCTCTGTTGGTCGACCACCTTAAAATAAAGTCTTCCTGCGATGGTCAGCTTTTCTACTGGATCATCAATCCCACGGATCATCCGCAAGAGGTTCTCGCGGAAGATATTGAGCACATCTTCCATGATCATGCGCATGATGGCGGACTTCTGCTTCACATAATGATAGGTGACGGGCAGACTGACCCCTGCTGCCTCCGAGATTTCCTGAATGGAGGTAGCATTGAAACCCTTCTTAACATACAGTGCGCTTGCCGCATCGATAATCTTTTTCCTTACCTTATCGGCATGCGCTATCTGGTCCAGAACGGTCATCTGATTCTTGTGTGTGTCCATATGATTTCCCCTGTTATAAGGGTTTACAGAAGGCCGCAGCCATGTTGCCTGAAACCAGACTATAGAAAAATCTTCAGGATATGTCAAGGCGGCAGCCCTGGAGAAAGGGGTCCCGTGCGGGATGTGGCCGGTAAAACAGTCAAACTTTTCCTTGACAGCTTCGGGAGCGCTATCTATAAAATTTTTCTGGTGAACAATCTTTGACAAGAGGACATCTATTAATAAGAGATCTGCCATGACATC
>JAGHEC010000312.1 GCA_021159525.1 Deltaproteobacteria bacterium
AAGTCAAATTCTGATTGTTTGAACATGTAGAGCTAAAAACCTTTGTTATTACAATATATTGCAATTGAAGCTTCGTCGGAACTGCAGATTTTTATTGGATTTCCCGGGTAGAACAAATTTACCGTGCCGATGCTCCCCTCTAAGTCTGTCATGTCTCATGAAGTCATATCTAACCATTTCGGGAATATCTCTTCATCAAGTTAAGATAGAGTGTTTCAACATCGTTCACAAGCCGGTTTGCGGAGAAGGACGTTTCGACAAAAGATTGTGCGCGTCTGGCCATCTCCTTCATTTCCGCGGTGCGGTTACTGGCCAGATATGTCAGGCCGTCTGCAAGCCCCGCAGCGTCTCCTCTTTTGCAGAGCAGTCCCCTCTCACACAAGGTAAAGCCGCCGGATGGCGGTCCTCCGTTCCTTGGGCCCAACAGATCCAACACCCCGCCCGCATCTGTGGCGATCACAGGTGTAGATGCAGCCATTGCCTCTATAATGGATACAGGGGTTCCCTCGTTCAGGGAGGTGAGGGCCAGGACGTCCAGGTCCGCATACACCTCTGGAAGGTCCCGTCGCCACCCGCAGAATACCACATGATCTGTCAGCCCTTTCTGTTCGCAGTAAACAGTCAGCATTTCCCTGAGCTCGCCGTCGCCCACCAATACAAACTTGACCTTGATCCCGGGATTTCTTTTGAGAAATAATCCTGCGGCATCCAGAAACATCACATGATGCTTGATGGGCACGAGCCGTCCTATGATGCCCACAAGAAATGTGTCCTCTTTCAGGCCGAGGGAGCGCCTGAAGCGTCCCTTGAGTGCATTGCTTTCCAAAAAAGGCTTCAGATCAAAACCAAGTGGAATGGTTTTGATTCTGGCGCTTGGCGCAATGCGGAATCGGGTTGACAGGTCGTCTTTTTGGGTCTTGCTGATGGCGATGACGACATCCGTCGATTTTGCAAGAAGTCGTTCGATCATGATGAACAAAAGCGATTTGGCGGGGCTGAAGTACCCTTCAAAGACATGCCCGTGGAAGGTATGAACCGTGTGGACATCCCCCCGGCCAAGGAGGTTGTGCGCCATGACGGCTATCCTGCCCGTGGTGCCGGCCTTAGCCGTATGCGTATGAACAATGTCGGGATTTTCCTGCCGCAAGATCCTGAGGATATGAAAAAAGGCCTTGAGGTCTCTGACCGGGTTGATCTCCCGCTGCAGATCCTGAACAATCAAAGGCCTGATCCCTGTTGAGCCCTCGAACAGGTAGCTCATATCGCCTTCCTGGGGGGATATTCTGCCGGTTACGAGAACGGACTCAAAGTGGTTGCTGTTGAGCCCTGTAGACAAAAGATAGACGTGAATTGACGGTCCCCCTACGTTGAGACGGGCGATAAACCGCAGTACCTTTATCTTGTGCGCTGCGATAGGTTTGCTCTGGACAGGCTCGTAATGCCAGAGAGAAGGGCGTCCGTCGGGAGGCAGTATCCTTCTGAATATTTGAGAGGCCAGTACAAAGGCAAGACGATAGATCAGCCCCCAGAAGATAAATGGTCTCAGCAGGGAGCGGGGTTTGTCCGCATGCTTTATAAACAGGCAATAGATGCTTCTATGAAATTCAACAATGGAACGGAGGGGATTTTTCTCACTGCTGACGCCAACATAATGCGTAATGGAAACGGAGGGAAAATAGATGACCTTCCATTTGTTTTGCCACATGCGGCGGCACCAGTCCGCGTCCTCCCAGTACATGAAAAACCGGGCGTCCAGGAAGCCTACCTCTTGAACCGCCCTTCTCCTGACCAGCATGCAGGCCCCGGATACCCAGTCCACCTCCATGGGCGTAATGCCGTCCGATCTGGCGGTGAGGATATTCCCGCGGGTAATAGAATTGTTTGGAAAGGCCCTGCTCAGCAGGGATGTCCGCCCGAACAGTGCGGTGAGAAGATTGGGGAATGCCCTGGCAGATCCCTGGACCGCGCCGTTGGTCTCGAGTATTTTGGGCCCCAGGATCCCCACATCCGGGTTATGGTCCATGTATTCTAATGCAGATTCGAAGAAACCATCGTGCACAAGGGTGTCGGGATTTAGTATAAGTACATAACGAGACGCGCCTTGCCTAAGCGCGTTGTTGATCGCCCTGGCAAATCCCAGATTGGCGGCATTTTTTGTCAGCCTGACATCCGGAAAGCATTCTGTAACTTGGTCTACCCTGTCTCTTGATGCATTATCATGCACAAAGACCTGCAGCCGAACCTTGTCCGACGTCTCGAACAAGGATTTCAGGCACCTTAAAAGGTGTTCCGTGCTGTTATAGTTTACAATGACGACGTCTATGGATTCCATGCATATACATCCCGGCTTCGTCCAACAACAATTTTGATTAATATCTCACACAAAGCCACGAAGCACAGAAAGGAATTTTTTGTAACAAAGCCTGCAAAACGCCCTTTTCTCGTAACACCTCAATATTTAGGGGAAGCACAGTGAACGTACCGCCGGGGCAGGAGGATTTTTCTTCTGCTCCGGGCCTCTGGGCCGGTCTCTTCAGTGACTTATCTGCGGGGGACACCCGCCTGCCAAGGCCAATTGAGCGTTCTTGCCAAGACTTTCGTCCTGTGGATCTGCGATGGCAGAAGGAAGTAACATGGGTAACAAGGCAATGGCGGGCAGGCTTGCCCCTTTGGCATTCCCGACTTCGTCGGGCTGCGGTTTCCCCCACTGATAAGTCACAAAGAGACGGCGCCCTCCCGGCAGTCGCGTCAGAAAAACTCTCCTGCCCCCATTTATTGAGCTATCACCTTTTCTCTGTGTTCTTTGTGGCTC
>JAGHEC010000286.1 GCA_021159525.1 Deltaproteobacteria bacterium
AATTGGCCTTGGCAGGCGGGTGTCCCCCGCAGATAAGTCACTCAAGAGACCAGCCCGGAGGCCCGGAGCGGAAGAAAAATTCTTCTGCCCCGGCACTAGGTTCGCAGTTATCCCCCTAATTATTGAGCTGATGCGATTTTCTCATATCAATATATCAAGGAGATATCAAGCCTTAGTGAACGGTTACCATTCTCCTTATGTCCGAGTATAAACGTAATTTCCGGAAGGGGTAGAGTAATGGAAATGACACAGCGAGCACATATCATCGGGACAGGTTTGTCTGTGCCTGAAAGGATACTGTCCAACAAGGACCTGGAAGATATTGTGGACACAACGGATGAGTGGATCGTGCGCCGCAGCGGGATAAGGGAACGACGCATCTCATCCCCGGACAGGGATGAAACCACCACCCATCTGTCTGCCCGGGCGTCGAAAAAGGCCTTGGAGATGGCAGGGGTCTGTGCAGATCAACTGGATATGATCGTAATCGGCACTGTGACATCGGATTGCCAGTTTCCTTCCACTGCATGCAGGGTCCAGGAGGCCCTGAACGCGGACAATGCCGTGGCATTTGACGTCTCGGCCGGATGTTCGGGATTTTTGTATGCCCTGAACATAGTCAGCAACGCCATCCAGTGCGGCACATGCAAAACTGCCTTGGTAGTGGGTGTGGACCGTCTGTCAAGCGTAATCAACTGGCACGACCGGGGCACCTGCGTCCTGTTGGCAGACGGGGCCGGAGCAGTGGTGGTCAGATCTAATCCAAAAGAAGGCGGAATCCTGTCAAGCCATCTCAAGTCGAACGGAAAATTCTGGAACCTCCTTTATTCTTCGGATGGAAACGGCTACACCCCCGCCATTCTTCAAGGACTGAGCAAAATGCCTTTTCACCTTAACATGAACGGGAACCGCCTCTTTAAAAGGGCGATCGAATGCCTCTCATCAATTGCAAAGGATGCCCTCAGGCACAACTCCTTCTCAAGCGACGATATCGATCTGGTGGTCCCTCACCAGGCCAATATCCGGATCATCCAGGCCATGGCGAACAACATCGGGATCCCCATGAGCCGGGTCTTCACCAATCTGCACAAATACGGGAACACTTCATCAGCGTCCATCCCCATGGCCCTGGATGAGGCCAACCGGGATGGGCTGTTGAGCAGGGGCAAAAACGTGCTCCTGGTCAGCTTCGGGGCCGGATTGACCTGGGGGGCCTCCATCCTGAAATGGAGCATGTGACAAAAGCAACAATTTTCGATTGGCAATTGAATATTGGGGTCCTCCGACCCCTACACCCGGAGGTCAGTATCCAGCAACCAAACCTGGTATCCAGAAATGTCTACCTATGACAAGATATACGATGTGATCGTGGTGGGCGCAGGCCATGCAGGTTGCGAGGCGGCCCTGGCCGCTGCCCGCATGGGCCATCCTACCTTGCTTCTCACCATTAATTTGGATCAGATCGCGGCCATGAGCTGCAACCCGGCCATCGGGGGCCTGGCCAAGGGACACCTGGTGAAAGAGATCGACGCCCTTGGCGGCGAGATGGCAAAGAACGCGGACGAGACCGGGATCCAGTTCAGGCGGCTCAACACACGCAAAGGCCTGGCCGTGCAGGGGTCCCGATCCCAAAATGACCGAGACCTTTACCGCAAACGGATGAAATCGGTTGTGGAGAAAACGCCCAATCTGGATATCCGGCAGGCCATGGTAGACCGGCTCCTCATAAAGGACGGACAGACATGCGGGGTCGAGACCCGGATCCGCGAGCGATTCCTCTCGCACACCGTCATATTGACCACCGGGACCTTCCTGGGCGGACTCATCCACGTGGGTCTGGATCACTTTCCTGCAGGCCGCATGGGAGATCCCCCCTCTCTTCGACTCTCGGAGCAACTGGGATCCCTGGGCTTTGAGGTGGGAAGGCTCAAAACCGGCACCACTCCCCGTCTGAACGGCCGGACCATTGACTACAGCGGATTGACCGTACAGCCCGGAGACGACGTGCCGAAACCGTTTTCGTTTACCACCACGCACATACCGCTCCCCCAGGTTCCCTGTCACATCACCTATACCACATCAGAGACCCATGACATCATTCGGGAGGGTCTGGACCGGTCCCCCCTGTTCAGCGGCGTGATCAAGGGCGTAGGGGCCAGGTACTGCCCCTCCATCGAAGACAAGGTCATCCGGTTCGCCGACAAGGAGCGACACCAGGTATTCCTGGAGCCCGAGGGTCTCAACACTACCGAGGTCTATCCCAACGGGCTCCCCACCAGCCTGCCTGTAGATATCCAGATCCGGATGGTACGCTCCATCCCGGGTCTTGAAAGGGCCGAGATCGTCAGAACAGGCTATGCCATTGAATATGATTATATTGATCCGGTCCAGCTTAAGCCCACCCTCGAGACCAAGCGGGTGAGGGGGTTGTTTCATGCAGGCCAGATCAACGGGACCTCCGGGTATGAAGAGGCCGCTGCCCAGGGTCTCATTGCCGGCATCAATGCGGTCTTGCAGGTGCGGGGCGACCCCCCGCTGATCCTTTCCAGGGACGAGGCCTATATCGGGGTCCTCATCGATGATCTGGTGACCAAGGGGACGCGGGAGCCCTACCGGATGTTCACCTCCCGGGCAGAATACCGCCTCCTCTTAAGAGAGGACAATGCGGATTTCAGGCTCAGGGACAAGGGCTATGCCCTGGGGCTGGTACCCGATGAAGTGTATCGGGACTTCTCGAGGAAGCGCGACCACGTGGAGGCCCTGCTTATGCGGTTGCGGACCTTCAGGCTGAAACCGGATCTCGGGACCTTGGACCAGCTCAAGGCCCTGGGCGCCGGGCCGATCCGGAATCCCACGACCCTGGAGGAACTCCTGAGGCGGACCGATATCTTCTTTGGAGATCTGGCCCAATTCGATCCGCAACTGTCCCGGGTCCGGGAAGACGTGGCCATGGAGATTGAAACACGGATAAAGTATCAGGGCTATATCGAACGTCAGAAGCGCCAGGTCGAAAAGATGAAGCGGATGGAAACGGTTCGGCTTCCAGAGGACATGGATTACGCCGCAGTACACGGACTCACTAACGAGGTGAGGGAAAAGCTGGATCGTGTCCAGCCCATCTCCCTGGGCCAGGCATCCAGGATC
Organism: Deltaproteobacteria bacterium; assembly: GCA_021159525.1. Classification (GTDB taxonomy): domain Bacteria; phylum Desulfobacterota; class DSM-4660; order Desulfatiglandales; family Desulfatiglandaceae; genus AUK324. Next base: position 3,145 of record JAGHEC010000286.1, read on the forward strand.
TCCGGAGTGACCCCCGCGGCCATCATGGCCCTGCAAGTCCATCTGAAACGGTGGCATGCAGGGATTGAGGGATTGACGGAGGATTGACATCGTGTCTGACAGGCTTCCCGGGACAGTCTGTCTTCTCTTTGCAGCCCTTCTGTGTTGCTGCCGGGGCTGCGGGGAGGACGCCGTCTCTTTGTGACTTATCAGTGGGGGAAGCCGCAGCTCGACGAATGCGAGAATGCCAAAGGGGGCAAGCCTGCCCGCCATTGCCTTGTTACCCATGTTACTTCCTTCTGCCATCGCAGATCCACGGGACGAAAGTCTTGGCAAGAACGC
>JAGHEC010000208.1 GCA_021159525.1 Deltaproteobacteria bacterium
CTGCCATCGCAGATCCACGGGACGAAAGTCTTGGCAAGAACGCTCAATTGGCCTTGGCAGGCGGGTGTCCCCCGCAGATAAGTCACTCAAGAGACCAGCCCGGAGGCCCGGAGCGGAAGAAAAATTCCTCTGCCCCGGCACTAGGTTCGCAGTTATCCCCCTAATTATTGAGGTGATACGAGCAACTTGTTTTCTTTTATCACCTGATTGGTCAGCATACGGCTGTAGTCCCCGGCCGGCCTGAGCGACATGAAGGCCTCGTAAACATTTTCCGGGGAAAGGCCGCCTGCCGGGATCACCGTGATCAGGGACTCCCGGACAAGGGCGCTGATGTGCAAACTCCAAACATGGAAATTTAGGCTCTTCACCTTCTCCTGCTACGCGAATGGACCCGATTATCCTGATCTCTGGAAAGCGCTCTTTCCGGGCAGCCTGAAAACAGAAAGGCGGGGCCTCAATGGCCCCGCCTTGTCCATCTTTGGGCCCTGTCCTTTACTGGACCTGCACCTCCACTGAATCAAAACACTGTGCAGTCACCTGTCCGTCCGGCGGATCAAGGGCGAAATAGAAGACATAATTTCCTGCCGGGAGCGCCATCCCCAACACCTCGGTAGAACTGAGGGTGAACAATGGCGTCTGAATGCACCGGTGGATGCCCTGCCGCCACCCGCCCGGGTAGACGTAGCTGAACCAGTCCCCGGGCCCAGCAAAAGGAGTGCTGACCACGACCCACCAGTCGGCATTCTGACCCGCATAATCGCCCGGATCAAGGCTGATAGCAATAGAAACCGGTTCCCCGGCCTGCACCACGACCACGCCTCCCTGTCCGTCTGCCCGAATCGACGGCAACGGCATTTGCACAGGAACGTTTTTAATGATGAAATCAAGGGGGGCGATGCCGTATATGATCCCATTGTCATTGACCGCCATGGCCTCCAGGGGCTGGGACAATCCTTCCAGTATCCTCGAAGCCCCGGCGCCCGAAAGACGCCATACCCGTCCCAGACCGCCTCCCACAATACCTGAGTCTGTTGTCTGAGACACAAAGACGCCGTCCGGTACAACGACAATCTGTCCGAAGTTATCATCTTCCCTTTTCTCTATCCCTGGCAACTGGTTCCAGGTCCCTCCCTGCCGGTACAGGGCAAGACCATCTTGACCGACTGCATAGGTATCCGTGCCGCTTCCACCGATGGACGCAATAGGTCCGCTTTCAGGAGGCGTGGTTTCCATGGTCCAGTTAACCCCGTCCCAGCGCGCAATACGGCCTTGCCCTGTTCCCATATAGATCTCTGTATCGCTCCTGCCCCAGATGGCTGCGGGCACGACCCCATCGGTGTACGGAAAGATAGCGCTCCAGGAGGACCCGTCCCATTTGCTCACTTCCATGGCGGAGCAGGCATACAGGTTTCCTTGGGGCGACTGCCAGAATTGCTTGATGCCGCCAGGGACTTCGTACTGTTCTCCCAATTGTTCCCAACCCGTGCCGTTCCACAGATGGACCCCCCGTCCGGATTCCAGGAAATTATCCCAGGCCACCACAAACTGATTTGGACCTGTCTTAATCCCGGTCTCTATGTTCGTCTCGTTGTTCATTCCTGCCGGCAGCTCGGGAAATGGCTGGACAGTGTCGCCGTCATAGATAAAGAGGGGGTAGGGATTGGACCGGTAGACAGAACTTCCAAAGGCAACGAATCCGTTGTCTCCATATCCCACCGCGCCTTTCAGGGACATGCTTCCAAAGCCGACAGGATCCGTTAGGGGGGCCAGGGCCCTGAGGGTTCCTCCCCCCAATCCATCAAGGATGAATTGATCCACCTCACCGCCGGGGCCTATGCCGAACAGCCGGTCCACGCCGCCGGCCCCGCCGAACCACTGCCTGCGCAGGATCGTTGAGAAATCATATCGCACCGGCTCGTTCACCCCGTCGTAATGACGAATCGAGTGATTCCCCATAAGATAGATGTCCGTTGGCGACGTGCCCCACAGATATCGGATGGTATTGTCTTCATCCCAACCGGTGGGAAACCCGAGGTCGGTCCATGATCCTTCTGCATTCCTGCGGTACACCTGACCCCAGTTGCCCCCGGCATAGACCGTGTCCAGGTCCGCGGCCCACAAGTGCTGAAGAAGGTCGGTGCTGAAACTGCCCTCTTCCGTCTTTTGCTCAAGTTGCCACACCCCTTGATTATAATGAACAATTTGACCGTGACTGCCAGCAAAAAATACATGATTCGAGTCCACTGCCATCACGGCATACAGATTCCCTTCAAGGGGCAAATTCGGCAGGATAAAAGACCATTGGCTGCCGTTCCAGTGGGCCACAGCGGTTCCTGAATCAACGCAGGCCCACACATTGTTGGATGAAACCGCGTACACGGAATTGAACACATAGGTGTAGCCGTAGTAATCAGGCGGCGTCACCTGTTCCCACGAGGTGCCGTCATAGTGCATAATAAGGCTGTGTTCCATGCTGTTGAGGGTGTAGCCGTCCCCCCCTACAGCCCAGATATCATTGGACCCCGTGCCGTGTATGGCGAAGATGGTCTTCTGCGTGGGGGTATCCATCATGGTCCACTGGGCGCCGTCCCAATGGAGAATGACCCCGCCATGCCCCCCCACATACAGGTCATCAGGACCAACAGCCCATGCACCCAAAAGGTCATTTCCCTGGGGCGCCGGCCGATCAAATTGCCACCCGCTCCCGCTTCCGGTCGGCTGAATGCCAACAGCTCCGGCACTGGAGCTAAATAATAATGCAACAAAAAAAGTCAGGATAACGATAGCCCATAATTTCAATTTTCTCATTCAGTGATCTCCTTGTGGTTGGCTGTGTGTCATGGGACCGTCTGGATTGGCGCTCCTCCGAGGCCGGGCATTTTTTTGAGACCGGCCCGAAGGGTGGGGTCCGAGCCGAGCGAAGCGAGCGTAGAAGAGAGGGCGCCCTCCCGGCAGTCGCGTCAGAAAAACCCTCCTGCCCCTGTTCATTGAGCTGTTACATTTCTACTAATTTTTACTAATTTTTATAAAATAAACAATTTCTGTTGTTGCGTCAAGGAAAAAGCACGGGCTTCAGACAAGCCGCATTGCTTTCCTGCGAAAGGCGGCATTCAGGGCATGCAGGATCTTGGGCTCTATAAGGTCCCAGGATCCGGATACCTTCTTTTTCACCCGCAACTCCCTCGGTTTGATCTCCACTTCGCGCACGCCCGAAATGGCCAAGATCTCCTGCACCGCATATCCGCCGATGGTCCCTATGGTCTGAAGCCGGCTCTCAAAGTCCTCGCCGGGAGGTGCAGTGAATCTTTCCACCCGGTAAGGGGAGATCTCAACCCATGTCAGGTAGGAACGGATCTCCGGATTGGGATGGCAATAGACGGTGATTCCTGCCTGCTTTTCGAACATCTTCACCAAAGCCTTTTGTCCTGGGGCTGCATTCTGAGGTTGAAAATCCGAAAAATATGAGATAATGGTATCAGCTCAATAATTGGGGGGATAACAGCAAACGTATGACCGGGGCAGGATGAGTTTTCTTCTGCTACTGGCCTCCGGGCTGGTCTCTTCAGAAAAACCCTTCTGCCCCTACTTATTGAACTGTTACTGATAATGATCAGTAATTGCTCAACAAAAGTCAATTATTAATCAGCGGCCCGGACATGGTCCTGAGAAATCGCCGTCTCCGGAGGAGAGTCGCCCATGGAACTGACCCAAACAACATACAGCCTTGAAAAAGGGATTGCCGTGATTACCCTGAACCGAGCGGAGCACTTAAACGCCTTTACCCTCACCATGCGCAAGGAACTGATCTCCCTGTTTGAGCAGGCAGACAAAGATGACGGGGTCCGTACGGTCGTGGTGACCGGCGCCGGCAGGGCCTTCTGCGCAGGGGCCGATCTCTCCCGGGGCGGCTCGACCTTTGACAGGTCCCGGGCAAGCTCGATCAGCGATCATCGCGACGGCGGGGGCCAGGTAGCCCTGGCCGCCTTCAAATGTCGCAAACCTGTTATCGCGGCTATCAACGGTCACGCAGTGGGAATCGGCATCACCATGACCCTGGCCATGGACATGCGAATCGCGTCCGAAGAGGCAAAGATCGGATTTGTCTTCCCGAGACGGGGCCTGGTGCTTGAGGCCTGTTCTTCCTGGTTCCTGCCCCGGCTTGTCGGCATGGGCAAGGCCGCTGAACTCGTTTTTACAGGCCGGACTTTCCGGGCAAGTGAAGAAAAGGCCTCGGGGCTTTTCAACCACGTTCTCCCTCCAGGGCAGGTGGTTCCGAAAGCCATGGAAATTGCACGGGAAATTGCAGACAATACCTCCGCCGTATCCGTAGGTCTCTGCAAGGCTCTTCTCTGGCATGGACTCGGCGAACCGGACCCTCAATCCGCCCATCTAGTGGATTCCCGCTGCTTTTACTGGGCAGGAAAGCAGGAAGACGCCAGAGAAGGAATCCAGGCCTTTCTGGAAAAAAGGCCGCCGCGGTTCGCCATGCGGCCATCGACAGACATGCCGGACTTCTATCCCTGGTGGAAGGAACCCAAGGTCTGACGTCATTCCCTCATGCCTTACGCCTTATGCGGAGACACCAATGAGCTTTATCCAAGGGATCATCTATAACTTTAAGGGGCTTCTTTTCAGCTTAAGGCGCCCGAAGCTCCTTTTCTGGGGCCTCTTGAGATTCTGTGTGATGCTTCTGATCACCCTCATTTCAGCCAGCCTGATCCTTATGCACCATCAAGACATCCTGGCCGCATTGTGGGAAAAGCCCGCCAGCATCTGGATTGTCTGGCTCTGGCATCTGACATCCTGGCTCCTCTCCCTCTTCCTGGTGGGAGTTTCAAGCCTCATCTCCTACTTCATTTCTCAGATCCTGTTCAGCGTGGTGATCATGGACTACATGTCTCGAACCACCGAGAAGATGGTTCGCGGGGAGATAACCGCAGGGCCCGGCACACCCGTTTTCAAGACATTCACCTATCTTATCAGCCAGGAGATACCGCGTACCATTGTTCCGGTCATGCTGTCCCTTCTGCTGATGGTCTTCGGATGGCTCACGCCCCTGGGTCCTGTGGCGGTGGTCCTGTCATCGGCCCTAACTGCAATTTTCCTTGCATGGGACAACACCGATCTCATCCCTGCCAGGCAGATGATACCGTTTAAGGCCCGCTTCAGGCGCTTGTGTTCCGCCCTCCCCTTTCACCTGGGGTTCGGGCTTCCCTTATTGATTCCGCTGCTCAACATCCTGCTTCTCTCTTTCGCCCCTGTTGGCGCCGCCCTTCACGAGGTGGAACAGAGGGAACGCGCGAGGGATATGGCTTGACTTCTCCCCCCCTGTGATTAAGTTTTTTAAAATAAATTGTAATAGCTCAATAAGCAGGGGGATAACAGCGAACATATCACCGGGGCAGGATGATTTTTCTTCCGCTCCAAACTTGCCGGCAGTTGCGTCAGAAAAACCCTTCTGCCCCTATTTACTGGGCTATTACAATAAATTGTGTTGCCACTGAATCTATTTGAGACTATGCCTGGAAAAGACTATTATAAAATATTAGGAGTTTCCAAATCCGCCTCGTCCGAAGAGATCAAAAAGGCCTATCGAAAACTGGCCCTCAAGTACCACCCCGATCGCAACAAGGGCAATACGGCTTCGGAGGCAGCGTTTAAAGACGTAAACGAGGCCTACGCCGTATTGCGCGATCCGGAAAAGCGTAAGCAGTACGATATTTTCGGAGCTGAAGCCTTCCAGAGCCGATTTACTCAGGAAGATATTTTCAGGGGATTTGATCTGGGCAGCATTTTCAGGGAGTTCGGCTTCGGAGGCGGTGGAAGGGGCCAGAACCCGTTCAGCCAGTTCTACGGTGGAATGGGGGGTTTTGGCCGTGGCGGAGAATTTCAGTCTCGTCGCCAGGGCGTGAAAGGCCAGGACCTAATCTATGAACTCCCCATGACCCTGGAGGAACTGAGCAGCAACACAAGCAAAACAATCGCCTATCAAATGGACGGCCGTCAGGAAAGGGTGTCAGTGAAGGTCCCAGCGGGCATGAAAGACGGTCAGAAATTACGGTTGCAGGGCAAGGGTCAGCCCGGACTGTACGGAGGTCCGTCGGGCGATCTCTATATCCAGATCAAGGAGCTGGATCACCCCATCTTCAAGAGGGAGGGGGCGGACCTTTACACAAAACAAAAGATCCGTTTCTCCCAGGCTGCGTTGGGCGCGGAGATCGAGGTCCCCACCATTGAAAAGAAGGTGCTCAAGCTCAAAATCCCGCCCGGCGCTCAGGACAGCGCCAAGTTCCGGCTCAAGGGATATGGCATGCCGCGATATCGGGACGGCGGCAAAGGGGATGCCTATGTGGAAATCAATATCGCCGTGCCCAAAAAGCTGACAAAAGAACAACAGGTCTTGATAGAATCACTAAAAAAGGCAGGGTTGTAGGAAAACGAATATGTCATGAAGGCAATCTGTGTTTTTTCCGGGGGCCTGGATAGCATGCTGGCCGCCGAGATCATAAGGGACCAGGGCATCGATGTCCTGGCCCTTTTTTTTGAAACCCCCTTTTTTGGGCCTGACAAGGCCGCCTCGTCGGCCGGTGCCATGGGCCTGGCCCTGAAGGTGGTCGACATCACCCAACGCCACCTGGAGGTGGTCCGTCATCCCAAACATGGCTATGGAGCACATATGAATCCCTGCGTCGACTGCCATTCCCTCATGTTTCAAATCGCCGGGGAAATGCTGAAACCGGAGGGCGCTGCCTTTGCAGTCACGGGCGAGGTCCTGGGGCAAAGACCCATGTCACAGAACAAAGGGGCCTTGAATCGGATTGCCGCTGAAAGCGGGCTCCATGATCTCCTTGTGAGGCCTCTGTCGGCAAAGCTCCTGTCGCCGACCCTCCCCGAAGAAAGGGGATGGATCCAACGAGAGAAGCTCTACGGTTTTCAAGGTCGTTCCAGAAAGCCACAGATGGAACTGGCAAGGCGTCTCAACCTACCCGACTACCCCTCCCCGGCCGGAGGGTGCCTCCTCACGGAAAAGGTCTTTTCCCGTCGTCTAAAAGATCTCCTGGCAGGGACAACAGAGGTTCAGACAAAGGACTTGGAGCTCTTGAAATCGGGCAGGCATTTTCGCATCGGGCCGAACACCAAGGTGGTGGTGGGGAGGAACAAAGAGGAGAATGAACGGATCCAGTCCCTGGCAGGGGAACAGGACATCATCCTGAAATCGATCAATGGGCCCGGTCCCACGGTCCTCGTCTCGGGCGAGTTTACAGCCGAGGTCATCGAAACAGCAGTGGGCATCACCATCGCCTATAGCGATACTGCCGGTCGAAAAATCAGCAAGGTGGGCATCAAGAAGGGAAAAGCCGATATCATCACCTTGTCCGCGCCTGTCCAGGACAAGGGGGTATTCAGGGATCTCATGATTTAGGACAGCCCGTATTCCTTGATCTTGGAGATGAGCATGGGCCTGCTGATCTCTAAGAGCCGGGCCGCCTGGGTCTTGTTTCCGTTCGTGATCTCCAGGGCCTTTGCTATGAGATAACGCTGCAGATCCCTGGAGGCCTTTTTGATGGACAAATCATCCCCGAAAGACAGGGGGGCAGCGTGCAGGTTTTGCCGAACCAGCCGCTGAGGAAGGTCCCCGGGCGTTATCAACGGGCCGGTGGCTAACAATACGGCCCTTTCGACAACATTTTCCAGTTCCCTTACATTGCCCGGCCAGTCATAACCCATGAGCATGGCCATGGCATCCGATGATGGAGCCTCCACCTGTTTCTTTAACTTCTCGTTGAACACATCGATAAAATATCCGATCAAAAGGGAGATGTCTCCCTTCCGCGTGCGCAAGGGAGGAAGGTGGATGGTGACCACATTGATTCGGTAATAGAGGTCTTCACGGAACCGTCCTGCAGCCACCTCTTTTTCCAGGTCCTTTGACGTGGCCGCAACCACCCGTACATCGATCTTTTTGGATCCTGTGCCCCCCAAGGGCATAATCTCTTCTTCCTGCAGGACCCGAAGCAGCTTCACCTGAAGAGGAAAGGGCGTCTCGCCGATCTCATCCAAAAACAGGGTCCCCTTGTCCGCCTCTTCGAAGCGGCCCGGTTTATCCCTGTTGGCGTCTGTGAACGCCCCCTTCTTGTATCCGAAGAGCTCGCTCTCCAGGAGGTTATCGGGTATGCCGCCGCAATTGATGCTCACCAGGGGCATGGCAGCCCGGGGGCTGTTGGCGTGTAGGGCCCTGGCAATCAGCTCCTTCCCTGTCCCGCTCTCGCCTGTAATAAGAACCGTTGTCTTGTGATCAGCCACCTTTTTCACCAGTCTGAACACGCGGGCCATGGCCTCGCTGCGGCCGATAATGTTCCCGAACGAATACCGTTTTTCAATCAGCCTGATCCGGTCCTTGAGCCGGAAATTCTCTCTTCGCAGGACCTCCCGTTCCTCGGCCTTTTTTAGTGTCAGCAACACCTCATCCGTCTTGAACGGCTTTGAAATATAGTCATAGGCCCCCTTCCCAATGGCCTCCAGGGCGGTGTCCACGGTTCCATAGGCGGACATCATGATGTAGATCTTGTCTGGATACCGTATGACCGCCTTACTCAAAAAGGCCATGCCGTCCATGCGCGGCATCTTAATATCGCAGAGGATATAATCGAAGTCGTGGGCCGCCATCTGTTCCAGACCTTCCACCCCGTCGCTGGCGCATTCGACGGCATAGCCTGATTTTTCCAACATGGTTTTCAACATATGCTGCATGTTGTCTTCATCATCGATCACGAGCACACGCTGTTTATCCATGACCTTCTTCCCTGTTCACAGGTTAACAGGTTCAAATCTTTGTCTTTACGTAACCGTTCACGGATGATTTACGGATGATTTTTGGTCAAATTTGGGGTTGTCCGCCTCACGTAACAGCTCA
>JAGHEC010000300.1 GCA_021159525.1 Deltaproteobacteria bacterium
CCGCCTGCCAAGGCCAATTGAGCGTTCTTGCCAAGATTTTCGTCCCGTGGATCTGCGATGGCAGAAGGAAGTAACATGGGTAACAAGGCAATGGCGGGCAGGCTTGCCCCTTTGGCATTCTCGCATTTGTCGAGCTGCGGCTCCCCCCGCTGGTAAGTCACAAAGAGACGGCGCCATCCCGGCAGTCGCGCCGGAAAAACCCTCCTGGCCCTGTTCATTGAGCTGTTACGTAAGGCGGACAATCCCAAATTCGACCAAAAATCACCCGTGAACAGTTACCCCTCATGTTTACTGAAATCTTCCGTCTCAAACCTTCCGGAAAATAAAGGGGGCTTGTTAAGCCTTCACTTTTTTATGCAGTTGGCGGATCCTGTTGCTGAGGACCTTGCAAATATGGAGGGCGATCTGGGGGTATTCCCTTACAATTTCAGTAAATTCCTGTTTATGGAGCACGAGGAAGCGCGAGTCTTCCACAGTGCGGATGGTGGCGGATCGGACCGCATCTTCAAAAAGGGCCATTTCCCCGAAATAATCCCCGGCCCCGATTCGGGCCAGTTCAATCTCGCTGCGGTCTTCTTTCCCCTCATCCTTGATAACGGTGACAAACCCTTTCAGGATGAGGTACATGGTCTCGCCTGTCTCCCCCTCTTTGATGACAATCTCACCGGCCGGATATTCGACCTCCTCTGTCACCGAGGCGATGGCCGCCAGTTCGCTGGCGGAAAGTCCCTCGAATATATTGATGTTTTTCAATCGTAAGATCTTATCCGGGATCGAAGTCTCCAATTCCATCGTCTCCTCCATGCCTCCTGGCGCTTGTCCTTCCTGATCCAGTACACTCTGCGCCATCTGTCGAATATGCCGGTTTTCAGACCCTGTCAGTTCACGGATCGTTGCCATATCGACCCCCTCTCTTCCCTGCCGGAGGAGCAGGTTAAGGGTTAACACGACCGTAACCCATTCCTGATCCTTTAACAGATGGGTGCAGACCGGCCCGGCATCTGTTCCGAAATCGGGGAGATCAAAATGTTTTCTCCCGGTCTTGAGGGTATCTCCAGGGGGACCTCCTTCCAGCAGCGGAAGCATAATTCTCGACAGGGCTTTATCCAAAAGATCGTCCAGGGCCTCCAGGCTGTTGGATCTGCGCCGGCTGTCTGAAGAAAATAGGCCCCGCCGGATGATCCGCATCTGGCCGGAGTGATCTTCTGCAGCCAGCACCCGAATAAGGTTCTCCAGTTCGATTTGCTCCCTGTTTCTCAAATGATCAATAAGCAAGTCACGTTCCTCTGACTCGGGAAGACGCTCCAAGGCCTCGATTTCAGAAAGATGGCTGTAACACCGCTCCACTCCGGAACGGGCGAATCGGAAGATGTCCAGGTCCTTGATGTTCAAGAGCTCCAACAGGTCGAATATCCCCTCCCGGACCTTCCGCCGTGGTATGTTCAGTGATTCTACGAGGATCTGGGCGTTTTGATAGGGGGCGTTCTGTAGTTTTTCTTTGGCCAGACTGTAAAGGTTTTCCGATGGGTCGTCCATCAGGCGGATAACCGTCCGGAGCGCGTTGTCATCGTTCAGGTCAAAGGCATCCAGGGCCGCCCATCGGACAGTTTCCGAAGGATGGGACAGGTATTTGGATGCAAACCTGTTGGGCGATGGGCTGCCCAGGCGGTGAAGAGCCGTGAGCAGGCAGGCAAGAAGCGATTCATCTTCCTCCCTCTCAAGCATCTCTTCAAGCCGGGGGATGTACCTGCCGTCTCCTGTCTCGCCCGCTGCGGTCACGCCGGCCCTCTTTTCAGATAGATCGCTCGATTTCAGCCATGAATCGATGACCTCCCTGTATGTCTCAGGGGATTGCCGGTAAAGACCCACGACCGCGTATGCCTGGATTTCCGGATCCCGGGCCGCATTGAAAATTTCCTTCAGAAAATCCTGATAAGGACCGGGGGCCATGCGGTTGGCCGCCTTCAGAATCGCGATGGTGAGCTCTTTTTTGTTCGGGTCCGTCAGTTCCCGAAAAATAGGGAGGGCATCCTCTCCCGCCTCCGGAGAAAGCATGTCCAAAAGGGCGATGGCGGCCTTGTCCTCATTGTTTCTTATGACCGACAAGAGTTTCCTGTCAAAGCCCTCAATAGGCTGATCCCTGAGCAGACGGGCATACCAGAGGGACTTCTCTCCCCGGGATTGGGCCAATGCATCTATCATCTGGGCCTGAATCTTCTTGCCCGCAAAAACGCTTCTCACATCCTTTTGCTCCAGTGATTTGAGATCCAGGAGGTTTTTGGAGATCAGGTCCAGGAGGATCCTGGAATAGTTCCTCTTAAGGATAAAATTGGTCAAAATCCACAGCCCGCCTACGATCATGCCGAAGATGGACAGATACCTGGGATGAAAGACCCCCTCGGAGATCATGATCATTCCGGCCCCTGTCAGGATCCCGATGCGCACAATCGTGCCCCGGAGGAAAGGTCGGATGGTTGCCCGGTATTCCACGGGAAACAGCCCCATGAGCACGGCCCGGGCCGGATTGTTCATGGTGGTGCGCAGCACATTGGTGGATACCCTGGCATACATGGCCGAAAAGATGTCGAACTTGAGGAGAAAGGCGAGAAAGGCAAGTACATAATTGAAAGGGTGAAACATCAAAACAATGGGAAGACCCCACCGACCGTAGACCCTTCCCACAAAGAGAAGAATAATAAGGCTTACGATATTCATGGATCCCCGGAAATAGCCATAGAAGGAGAGCATTCCCCCCTGAGTGGCAAACGCGTTGTTTACTGTGTAGGCAAAGAGGTAGTTCATGACCGGGATCATAATATTTGGCAAAAGGGTCAGAAAGATGAGGATTTTGACCAGGAGGGATTGCTTCACCAGGGGCCATACATCCTTGAATTCTTGAACAAAGGATCCCCGTTTTTGACCCTTCTTCTTTTTCTTTCCCCCTACCAGGAGGGAGGGGAACTTGACCCCCATCGTCTTGACGGTCAGGGCTCCCATGCTTGTGGTGACCGCGTATGCCAGCATGAGGTTGTCCATGGAGATGAGTTTGGCCAGAGAAGGGGTGGCAAAACTCCCGACCATGCTCCCAACCACGCCCCCTGCTGTCAGGAGCGGAAAGATGCGTTTGGACTGTCGGGTGTTGAAGAGGTCATTGGCCATATTCCAGAACATAAGGATGAACAGCATCTCGAACTGGGCCTTCATCACATAAAGGAGAGGATAGATGATCGTATACCCCAGGGGAATGGCAAACCGGAAGATGCCCACCGAAATGCCGCAGATAACCAGGGCATAATTCAACATCCGGCTTCCGGGAACCCGGTTCATGATCCCGGTCAAAAAGGCCATTAAAAAAAAGGTGGTGAATGAGTTCACCACCTGTACAACAGGGAGGTATTGAACCCCGTATCGTTTGAGGAAGGCGTTTTCTGCAAAATTGTTAAAGAGGATATCCGATATGCTGATGAAAAAAAAGAGGAGCAGGACCCACAGGAAAAGGGCCATCTCTTCTTCGTACACCTTCAACCACTTGCCGATGATCTTGCGCATCAGATGGCCTCTCTGTCGAATAGAGAAAAATTGTAACAGCTCAATATTTAGGGGAAGCACAGTGAACGTACCGCCGGGGCAGGAAGATTTTTCTTCTGCTCCGGGCCTCCGGGCCGGTCTCTTGAGTGAGTTATCTGCGGGGGACACCCTCCTGCCAAGGCCAATTGAGCGTTCTTGCCAAGACTTTCGTCCCGTGGATCTGCGATGGCAGAAGGAAGTAACATGGGTAACAAGGCAATGGCCGGCAGGCTTGCCCCCTTTGGCATTCTCGCATTCGTCGAGCTGCGGCTTCCCCCACTGATAAGTCACGAAACCGGGGACCCATCCGAAGGATGGGGAGTCCGAGCAAAGCGAGGACAAACCGGGGACCCATCCGAAGGATGGGGTCTGAGTCGAGCGAAGCGAGCG
>JAGHEC010000365.1 GCA_021159525.1 Deltaproteobacteria bacterium
CCATGACGGGACAACAAAATGCGTACGCAGCGCTCGGCGACCGCCCCCTGACTCGTAATAGCCTTTATGGAAAGGCAGCAAAGGACTACCGTCTTATGAAAGACTGTCCTTGGGGCTGGATCAGAACAAATTCCAACGCTCTGCCGCCGTTCCCACGAGCTGTATCCGGTTTTTGTCCCGTCTTGGAGGGGAGGCAGTGACCCCCAGACGTGCCCGTAACGCTTCCCGAAGGTGGACGAAACCTGTTTGCTTGCGGCCGTCAGGCTGCCTTTGGCAATATGAATTTCGGCACGGGGCCTATTCCATAGGCGACAGACCCGGCCGGGATCAAAGAATGGTTGGAGGAGGAGCGGCAATGGAACCCGTAAAAAGGGTGCTGGTGGTGGATGATGAAAAGGGCCTAAGGTTTTTGCTCTCGGAGGTCCTTAACAACCATGGATTCGAGGTAAGCGTGGCGAGAGACGGACAGGAGTCGCTGGACAAGCTGGAAAAGGGTTGTTTTGATCTGGTGGTTACGGATATCCATATGCCCCGGCTGGATGGGATTGCCATGTTAAGGGAGATGAAATGGAGGGGCCGAAACGAGAAGATAATCGTCATGACCGGAGATCCCTCAGACCAGAGGTTGTTGTGCGACGACATCCCCAATCTGGTCACGAGTCTGTTCAAGCCCTTTGGGATGGAAACATTTCTGAAGGTGGTACGTTCCGCCACTGCCGGCGGAGTGGATCGGGTGGGGGATGGAACGGGCCGGGAGGTTGCGCTTTAAGACAAAAAGGACTGGCTCGGTAGTAACAGCTCAATAAATGGGGGCAGGAGGGTTTTTCTGACGCGACTGCCGGGAGGGCGCCGTCTCTTTGTGACTTATCAGTGGGGGAAGCCGCAGCTCGACGAAGTCGAGAATGCTAAAGGGGCAAGCCTGCCCGCCATTGCCTTGTTACCCATGTTACTTCCTTCTGCCATCGCAGATCCACGGGACGAAAGTCTTGGCAAGAACGCTCAATTGGCCTTGGCAGGCGGGTGTCTCCCGAAGATAAGTCACTGAAGAGACCGGCCCGGAGGCCCGGCCTCCGGGCCGTAGCGGGCCTACGCCCCGGAGGGAGCGGAAGAAAAGTCATTCTGCCCCGGCACTGCGTTCACTGTTATCTCCCTGATTATTGAGCTGATACGTTGGGTCTTTCAAATTTCGGGGTTTTCGTTCAGGCACTAATTAACCGTTGCGAAACCATACGTAGTTGGAGGCCATCGCCTTTCAGTTTTCATAGACGGTTTCATGAACCAACCGAACCCTTTCACACACAATCGCATTCCCTTTTCAGGGCTTCTCCCCGGCCTTTTTTTGCTCATTTTACTGTCACAGGGCCTCGTTGCCCTCGCGGCGCCTGCACCAGGAAACCCAAGGCCGCTCAGGCCGGACCCGGAGATACTGAAGGGCATAGATCTCATTTACGAACGTCAGTTTAAAGAGGCCGAGGAGGTCTTCAGGAGCATTATCGACCGGCAGCCTGATGAACCTGCCGGCCATTTCTATCTCGCCATGGTCTCCTGGTCCCGGCTGGCCGCAGGGTTCTGGTCCCCGGGATCGGTCAAGACGTTTGAATGGAGGATCGACCGGGCCATCGAGGCGGCCCGGACCCGGATCGAGAACCATCTGATCGATAGTTACGATTTCTTTTATCTCGGTGGTGCGTTAGGCTTCAAGGGTCGTTTTGAACTTATGAAGAACAACTGGATCTCGTCCTTTTTCCTGGCCAAGGATGCAGTCAATGCCCTCAAAACCTGCATCAAAATGGATCCTGATAATAAAGATGTGCTATTTGGCATCGGCACCTTTGATTATTATACGGCACGCTTTTCAGGGATCAAAAAATTCCTGGCCTATCTTCTCCTGCACGAGGGAAACAAGGAAGAAGGCCTCAGAAAGCTGACTATCGCATCAAAAGAGGCGATTTATTCGGCCACGGAGGCCAAGAGCATGCTCCTCCACATTTATCTTTTTTTTGAGGCCGAATATGGCAAGGCCCTTGACCTGGCCCGCCAGCTGGCAAAAGAATATACCCACAACCCGCGCTTTAAGGTCCTGGAAGGGGTGGCCTGTGTAAGAATGGGGATGGAGGAAGGCTGGCGGGAGATAGTTCGAGAGTTGCGTTGCCGGGCCGGCGAGGCACGCAGCCTCAAAGAGGCCGGCATATGGAAGCGGAAGGCCCTCTACCTGGAATCCATCTACGATCTCTACCACAGCCGCACTTACGATGCGAGATATAAGCTTCAGGAGATCCTGGATCAGGCCGATGCTGAGCATGATCCAGCCATGATCGCATGGCCCATGTTAAAGATAGGAATGAGTTATGACCTTGAAAAAAACAGGAATATGGCCGTATCCTATTATAGAAAGGTCCTGAACATGGAAAACGGGGCCGGGGCCCAGGTCCTGGTCGAGCGGTTTCTCGAGAGCCCGCCTGGCCCGGGGAACCCTTTTTTGGGATATTAGCGGATGAGATTCAGGATTCCCCATGGTTTGGTCATCGGCTTCCTCCTTCCGTGCCTGAGCGGGTGTGCAGGGGCAGCCCTCCATGTTGTTTCTTCCCTTGTGCCTGATATGAGCCGGGTCTTTTTTGAGGAATGCGACCTCCAGTTGGCGCGGCAGTCCATCCCGGCCCAACTCAAGCTCATGGAAGGGCTTGTCAGGCAGGCCCCTGACAATCGCGACTTTTTGACGGCCCTGTCCACGGGGTTTGCCGGGTATGCCATGCTCTTTGTGGAGGATGAGAATCCTGAACGGGCATCCCGTCTGTATCGAAGGGCCCTGAATTATGGGCTCCAGGCCATGGACCTGGAAGAAACCGATACCCGGTCTGTTCGCAACAAACTGGCGGGGATCAGCAGAGACGCGCTTGCCCCCCTCTTGTGGACCTCCATGTCATGGTACGGGTGGATCAACCTGAATCTGGACAAGCCTGCTGCCTTGGCTGAGCTGCCTGCGGCCCGGGCCTGTCTGGACAAGCTCATGGAATTGGACCCGGACTATTTTTTTGGGGCCCCGTATATTCTGCTCGGTTCCATGCTGGCGGCCCGGCCCCGAATGCTGGGGGGTGATGCGGCCAAGGCAAAAACGTATTTCACCCGGGCCATGGCTGCAAGCAACGGCGCCTTTTTTCTGGTGCATTACTATTATGCAAAGACTTATGCGGTCCGGGTCCAGGACAGGGCACTCTTCCTGGATTTGATCCACCAGGTGGCAAAGGGGAGGCCGGACGCTCTCAAGGAGGTCTGTCTGATCAATGCCGGCATCCAGAAAAAGATGCAAGGCCTTGAGAAAAAGGTGGATGAACTGTTCTTTTAGACGATCGTGTTAATAGCCGGTAACCGTTCACGGGTGATTTTTGGTCAAATTTGGGATTGTCCGCCTCACAAAACAGCTCAATAACCCGGGGCAGGAGGGTTTTTCTGACGCGACTGCCGGGAGGGCGCCGTCTCTTCTTCGCTCGCTTCGCTCGCCTCAGACCCCATCCTTCGGATGGGTCCCCGGTTTGTCCTCGCTTTGCTCGGAC
>JAGHEC010000215.1 GCA_021159525.1 Deltaproteobacteria bacterium
CTTTACCCTTCACACTTACGGGGTCTTCGTGGCCGCAGGTTTTCTGACAGGCCTGGTGGTGGCCGTAAAGATCGGGAAATCCGAGGGAATAAGCCCGCAGCAGACCATGGACATGGGTTTTTTTATGATCGCGGCCGGCATTTTGGGGTCTCGTCTCCTGTATATCCTCATGAATCTCTCCTACTATCTGGACCGGCCTCTGGATATGGTGAAAATGTGGGAGGGGGGGCTTGTCTTTTCCGGGGGGATTGTCTGTGTGATCCTGGTTGTCCTGTGGTATACGCGGCGACACAGGCTGTCCTTTTGGAAGATAGCCGACATATGGGCACCCGCAATGGCCATTGGCCAGGCCATTGGCCGGATCGGATGTTTCATGGCAGGGTGTTGCTACGGCAAACCGACCGGATCTGACTGGGGCGTGGTCTTTACAGACCCCCGTTCGCTGGCGCCCTTGAACGTGCCCCTGCATCCGACCCAGCTTTATTCATCGGGCCTCAATTTAATCGTGTTTTTTATTCTGATCCTGCTTCACCGCAAAAAGGAATTTGAGGGACAGGTTTTTTTGTGGCTCCTGGTGCTGCACAGCACGGCCCGCCTCTTTGTGGAGCGCTTCAGGGGGGACGACCGGGGCATGATTTTCCAAAGCGGCATGACAGTGACCCAGCTCGTGACCTTGGTGATCCTCATGGGCGCTATCTTGGCTCTCTTCATCTTCAAACGCCGGCACACCCGCAATTAGCCTGCCCGGGCAGGGGGTTAATCTGTTGTAACCGTTCACGGGTGATTTTTGGTCAAGAAGAAAAATTCTTCTGCCCCGGCACTAGGTTCGCTGTTATCCCCCTAAGTATTGAGCTGATACGATTTTCTCATATCTGTATCAGGGAGATCTCAAGCCGCCGTGAACGCTTAAAGGCTGTTTTTACCTTGCTTTTGTTTTGATATGGGCCACTGCCTTCCGGATCCGTTTAAGGACCCTTTCTTTGCCCAACAGTTCCATGACCTCAAAGATCCCCGGGCTGGCGGTCTTGCCGGTGAGCGCAACCCTGAGGGGCTGGGCCGCTTGTTTGAGGGTGATCTTTTCTTCCTCCAGGAACCGGGTAAACATGTGCTCGAGACCTTGACGAGTGAACGGGACATCCTGGCTCTCAATTCGTTGGCAGAGCTTTTCAAACAGGGGCGCCACATCCTGGCTCAGGAACTTGTCGTCGCCCTTTTTTTCATAGTCAATCTCATGGGACAGGTAAAAACGGGCGCCCTCAACCATATCCACCAGGGTCTTGCTCCGCACCTTGAGAATGGAAACGAGGGAAGAGACCTTTTCATCGTCCAGGTCCCCGAACCCCTTTTTTTCAAGGAATGGTCTCAGGTGTTTTACGAGAGACTCGTTGGAAGACTCCCGAATGTGCCAGGCGTTGAGGTCCAGGAGTTTTTCTGCATTGAACACGCCCGCAGCCTTTCCCACGCGGTCCAGTGAGAATTTCTCGATGAGCTCCTCTAATGAGAATTTCTCCTGATCTCCATAGGACCATCCAAGCCTGACCAGTCCGTTCAAGAGGGCCCGGGGCAAATACCCCATGTCCCGGTAGGCCAGGACTGACATGGCGCCGTGCCGCTTGCTCAGCCGGGTTCGGTCCGGGCCAAGAATCATGGGCAGGTGTGCGTACCGGGGGATAGGTTCCCCCAGGGCCTTGTAGATCAGTATCTGCCGTGGGGTGTTGTTGACATGGTCGTCGCCCCGGATGATATGCGTCATTCCGAGGCTGATGTCGTCGGCCACCACGGCAAGGTGGTAAGTGGGACTCCCGTCTGATCTGCGGATGATGAGATCGTCCAGTTCCTCATTGTTGAAGCGGATGGGACCTTTGACCAGGTCATTGAACCGGGTGGTCCCAGTAAGAGGGGTCTTGAGCCTGACTACCGACCCCGGGACAGGACCCAGTCCCAGTTCCCTGCATGTGCCGTCATACTTGGGCTTGAGGCCCTTTTTTTTCGCCTCTTGCCGTTTTTGTTCCAAGACTTCGGGGGAGCAGTGACAATGGTAGGCCTGACCGCTGGCCAGGAGACGGTCGATAAATTGATTGTAAATATGGTATCTTTGGGACTGAAAATAAGGACCTTCATCCCAGTAGAGGCCGAGCCATTCCATTGACTTCAGGATGGCCGTGGTTGCCTCGTCCGTGGATCGTTGTTTGTCCGTATCTTCGATCCGCAAAATGAATTTCCCTCCCCGCTGTCTGGCAAAGAGCCAGTTGAACAGGGCGGTCCGCGCGCCGCCTATGTGGAGATAGCCGGTAGGACTGGGTGGAAAGCGGGTAACCACTTTTTCTTCTGACATGACCTTTGACGCATCCTCCGTTTTATCGTGATATGTCTATATAGTAACAGCTCAATAAATGGGGGCAGAAGGGTTTTTCTGACGCGACTGCCGGGAGGGCGCCGTCTCTTTGTGACTTATCAGTGGGGGAAGCCGCAGCTCGACGAATGCGAGAATGCCAAAGGGGCA
>JAGHEC010000223.1 GCA_021159525.1 Deltaproteobacteria bacterium
AAGGCAATGGCGGGCAGGCTTGCCCCCTCCGCATTCTCGACTTCGTCGAGCTGCGGCTTCCCCCGCTGATAAGTCAGGAAGAGACGGCGCCCTCCCGGCAGTCGCGTCAGAAAAACCCTCCTGCCCCGGGTTATTGAACTGTTACGTGAGGCGGACAATCCCAAATTTGACCAAAAATCACGCGTGAACGGTTACCATTATTTCTCCAGGGTCACCCGGAGCACCTCTGAAATGGTGGTAATACCGGCCGAAACCTTGCGCCAACCGTCCTGGCGCAGCGTCTTCATCCCCTTCTGGACGGCCACGTCCTTGATCCTTTCCGTGCTGCTTTGTTGGGTGATCTCCTTCCGGATATCCCGGTCTATGGGGAGATATTCAAAGATGGCCGTCCGGCCTCTGAAACCGGTGTGCCGGCACTCCTCGCACCCCTCTCCCGCGTAAAAGGCTATGTCGGGCTCCTCTCCCAGCTCCTTTGTCATGGTCTTGACGAGCCTTTCGTCCGGGACAACCGGGACCTTGCAGTGAGGGCAAATGACCCGTACCAGCCGCTGGGCCAGGACGCCCAGGAGGGTGGAGCTCAACAGAAAACTCTCTACCCCCATGTCCAGGAGTCGGGTCACGGCCCCTGCTGCATCGTTGGTGTGGAGCGTGCTGAAGAGGAGGTGTCCGGTCAGGGCCGATTGCACCGCGATTTCGGCCGTCTCCCTGTCCCGGATCTCGCCCACGAGGATGATGTCCGGGTCCTGGCGCACGATGGAGCGGAGTCCGTTGGCGAAACTCAGCCCGATCTTGGGGTTCACCTGGATCTGATTGACGCCGCTCAACTGGTATTCCACAGGTTCCTCGAGGGTGATGATCTTATTCTCCGGGGAATTGATCTTGGCAAGGGTGGTATACAGAGTGGAGGTTTTCCCGCTTCCCGTAGGCCCGGTCACCAGGATCATTCCGTAAGGCTGGGATACCAGATGGGTGTATTGGTCATAAATATCCTCCGGGAATCCCAGCTTCTCCAGATCGAGGATGAGGGTCTCCCGGTCCAGTATGCGCATAACCAGGCTTTCTCCAAAGAGGGTCGGGATGGTGGAGACCCTGAAATCAATCTCCCTGTCGCCGATCTTGAGTTTGATCCTCCCGTCCTGGGGAAGCCGCCTCTCGGCAATGTCCAGTTTGGCCATGATCTTGACCCTCGAAATAATGGCGGCCTGGAGGCGTTTTGGAGGGGATTCGACATCGTGAAGGACCCCGTCGATCCGGTACCGGGCCTTGAATTCATACTCAAAAGGCTCAAAATGGATGTCGCTGGCCCTCTGCTCCACAGCATTGTAAATGAGCCGGTTCACGAGTCGAATTATGGGCGCCTCCGAGGCCAGATCCCTCAGGTGCTCCGTATCTTCAACCGCTTCAGGAGATATGTCGTATATGTCTCTGCCCGCCTCCTCGATGATGGTTTCAATAGACTGGCTTCCGGCCCCGTACAATCGATCAATGGTCTCCAGAATGTCTCCCTCTTTGCCCTGACGCACCTCGATCTCCACCCCATAGGCAAGGCGCAGGGCCTCGATGGTGTAGAAGTCGTCCGGGTCGGCCATGGCGATCCGCAGGAACCCGTCGCCTGCCTCAAGTGGAATAAACCTGCACTCCTTCATCATTTTTTCGGAGAGATTGTCTATTACCACAGGCTGCGTGGGGTAATCTTTAAAGGATATCGGCGTCATTATCGGTCTAAAACAGCCACGGAACCCGCTCCGGAATCCGGACGTTTTCCCGCGGCATGTTGCCTTCCCGGGAGTTTATTCGTATCAGCTTAATAATCAGGGGGATAACGGTGAACGTAGCGCCGGGCCGGCAGAAAAACCCTCCTGCCCCCATTTATTGAGCTATCACCTTTATTCCTTGTAATAATCAATTACACTCTGGATGATTCCATCCAGGTCGTACGACGGTGCAAAGCCGATGGCGGCCCTCAACTTGTCTATATTAGGGCACCGGCGCTCCATATCCTCGAAACCAGGCCCGTATGCCTTTTCATACGGGATATGTTCGATCTCCGAGTTGCTCCCTGTCATTTCTTTCACTTTTTGTGCCAGGTCGTTGATGGAGACCTCCTGATTGTTTCCGATATTATAGATCTCCCCTTCTGCCGAGGGTTCATCCATGAGTCTTATAATAGCCCCTACCGCATCGTCCACATGCATGAAGCTGCGGGTCTGATTGCCATCGCCGTAGACTGTAATGGGCTTGGCCAAGAGGGCGCTCTGGACAAAGCCGGGGAGGACCATCCCGTACCGTCCGGTCTGGCGGGGCCCTACGGTGTTGAAAAGCCGGCCTATCACAACCGGGAGCTTCTTTTCGTCAAAATAGGCGAGGGCCAGGAATTCGTCCAGGGTCTTGGAGCAGGCATAGGCCCATCGTCTTTTTTTGACCGTTCCCATGACCCGGTTGTCATCCTCGGAAAGATCATGTTCGAGATGTTTTCCGTAGATCTCGGAGGTGGAGGCGATAAATACCTTCTTCTTGAATCGGTTGGCCAGTCTCAATACGGTCTCGGTCCCCTTCACGTTGATCTCCAGGGTTTCCACCGGATGGTCCATCACGTTGCGCACCCCCACTGCGGCAGCCAGGTGATAGATGCAATCGGATTTGAATATGAGTTCGTTCATGATCGACTCGTTCAGGATGGTGTCCACCACCAGGTGGAGTCTCTCATTGCCCTGAATCTTGGCGATATTGGCCAGTTTTCCGGTCCACAGGTTGTCTATGACAAAGATCTCGTCGCCTCGTTTGAGGAGTCTTTCTGCCAAATGCGATCCGATAAATCCGGCCCCGCCCGTAATCAAAGCCTTTTTATTCCCATTTTGTTGTGTCAAGGCAATCACCCCCCGCTGCAGCCCTGCGCGGCCTGCGCCGGTCACAGCTCCGCTCCCTCGGTTACATACCGAAAAAGGATCTAACCATTTACTTTTATTGCTAATATATAGCCGAAAACCCGGATTTTCCGTCTTGAGAGGCCCGGGTATGAAGCCGGAATATCAAAATTCCTTGAATTTTCTCTGCCTGCTATTCGAGGACCCGTTCGAGGGCCCAGTCTTCGATCTCCACCTCGAGAGAGCGGCGCAACAGCTCGACAGAGACGACGACCCTGTCACTTTTCCCCTTGTGCCGGAGGTAGAATCCCACCAGTCCCTTGAGAGGCCCTTCCATGATCATTACCCGCTGCCCTTTTTGCATAAATGATCGATTCTGCACGGTTCGGTCCGTTCCGTCAAGGATCATCAAAGAGGCGATCTCATGGTCGTTGGCAGGAACAGGCCTTCCCTTGAAAGAGATCATACGGACCACTCCTACGGTTTTGATAATGTGATGGTACTCTTCCGGCTCAAGGACAGAACGAACAAACACATAGCCCGGGATCAGGGGGACCAGGATCTTCTTGCGTCGGTCCTTTCTCCTGCTCATCACCTGGATTCGGGGCAAAAAGGCCTCAAGCGATTTACCGCACAGCCCTTCATAGACCTTTTGTTCGAAACGGCTTCTCGTATGAAGTGCATACCATTTCAGGGATGATTGATCTTCGATCATGGATTGATCTGTCAACATGGGGTATCCAGGCGCTTTTTAGGCCCTTTGTATCAGC
>JAGHEC010000050.1 GCA_021159525.1 Deltaproteobacteria bacterium
GCCCCTGAAGTAGATGACCTTGTCGGGGTCGGCATCCCTCAGCATCCCGGCCACCCCGTTCAAGGCCTCTTCCCATGAGGCCTTTCTGAATCTCCCGTTTTCCCGGATGAGGGGCTCCTTGAGCCGATGGGCGCTGTAAACATAGCTCCTGAGGGCTGCTCCCTTGGGACATATGGCCCCGCCGCTTTTCGGGTCGCCCTTGAGCCCCATGGTCTTCATGAGGACCCCGTCTTTGACCGTGGCAAGCTGACCGCACAAGGCCCCACAGATATAGCAATGGGTCGGTATGACTTCCTCGGGACCCTCGGGCACGGTCCCCGGCGCGAGGGTCAGACAGGCATCTCCGAGATGGAGGAGGTCAATGGCAGTGTTCAGCCGGTCTATGGCTGCCGCATACTCCGGAACGGAAGGATTCAGATCGCGGATAACGAAACTCAGGGTGAATTCCGAAAGGCCTTTGTAGAAGTCAAGGGCCGTTGCAGTGTAGAAGGCGGCGTGAAAGTTCGGGAGCCAGTTCAACAGGTGGTCATTGATGAAATCTGCGGCCGCCCGGTCATCGTTGTTTTCAAGAAGAAACCGAACGAATTCCAGCTCCACGGCGATATAATCGTCCAGGTCTTTGTAATTATCCGATTTATGAACGCCTGACCTGCGGTAGGCGGCCCGCACCTCAAAAACAGACGGCTGCATGAGCACCGGCTCGCCGGTGGCATGGACCGATTCATAAGGGAGGACCGGATTCGGCCCGGCATTCAAAAAGAGATCGGCATATTCAAAGCGCAATTCACGATACAGATCCGCATGCCTTCTGCTGAGGTATTTGGCCATCTTGAGCAGCCCCTTGCGCAGATCGCTGAACTTGCACTCGCTGGCCGCGGCGCGGAGCTGTTTAACGAATTGCTTTTCTGTCAATTTCGCCAAGAGGTCCGGAGAGATTTCGTCGTGGTACAAAACGGTCAAAAATTGATACACGTTTGCCCTTTTTTGATTCAGATTATTTTTTCCAGTCATTATGCGGCGCCTCATCGGATAGTGATTATTTGTTTTTACCGGTTGCTGATCGAAGATTGCGTCTTGGGAAAAGCTTCTGTTCACAGCGGGTATTTGTGTTGATTAAAAGGGAGTATAGGTAAAAACCGTGTTACTGTCAAACCGGAAAATGGAGTCGCTGAGGGCTGGTTCTTCGGCCTGGATGATTGGTCAAGGCCATCCGAGCGGGCTGCGGAGATCGTTTTTCAGCCGCGGGAAAAGCCGGACTGAGTGAACTCCCCTTTGCAGTAAGAGGCTTGTCATTAATAAGGAGAAAATCTGTTGAGGTCCAAACCGCGGATATATATTATTGGCAACCGTTCACGGGGCTTGAGATCTCCCTGATACATTGATATGAAAGAATCGTATCAGCTCGATAATTCGGGGGATAACAGCGAACGCAGTGCCGGGGCAGGAGGATTTTTCTTTTGCCCTCCCGGCAGTCGCGTCAGAAAAACCCTCCTGCCCCGGGTTATTGAGCTGTTACGTGAGGCGAACGATCCCAAATTTGACCAAAAATCAGCAGTGAACGGTTACTGGGTATTGAAGAATTGCGGCAACCACAGGGGAGAAGGCGATTCATATCGCGGAGCATCATGAGGCTGGCATAGCCCTGGCACTCCTGGATGTCAAACTCCCTGATATGACAGGCAATCAGCTCTATCCCCTGATTAAGCAATTTAGGCCGGAGATGAAGGTGATCGTGTGCAGCGGCTATGACATCGACGGTCCTATCCAGGAGATTTTGAATATGGGGGCCGATGGGTTCATTCAGAAGCCGTTTTCCGTATCAGTGTTATCCGAAAAATTGAGAGACGTGCTCCATGGCAAGGAGAAGCTTGATTTACCTGCATTCTCTTCCCGGCCTTTGAGCGGCAATCCAAAACAGCAGGTAAAGGAAAGTCGGGGTTGAAATGAAGATTGACGCCCATTACTATGCGGTTCTCGGCTTTTGCCGGGCCTGCGGGTTCAGCAGGGAGGCGGCCCGCACTGTGGCCTATGCCTCCCAGTTCGTGGATGACGCCAAAATCAACCATATGGTTATCAAGGGGAGTATTCCCGAAGGGGTTCACTACGATGTGATCGACGGATCTCCCTGCTTTTTCAACATGGCGACCTGTCATTCCTACACCCGCATTAAGACGTTCAACTACGATGCTATGACCAACAACACCTCGGCCTTTCACTTTGTGCCCGGGTGCAGCGGGAAAACTTTTGTGAAAAAGATGCGCTGCAAAGAAGCTGGACCGGTAATCGCATCTGTTTTGCAGGAAGTCCTTGAAGAGAATGATCCGATTAAACTGGGTATAGCGCTCCATGCCTACGCAGATTCATTTTCGCACCAGGGCTTCTCAGGTCTCCTCAGCAAGGTGAACGATATCAATCAACTGGAGATCCGGGAGAAATCTGCGATCTGGAAAGACAGGCTGAGAAAGAAATTGAGGGGTGTGAGGGAGGCATTCTGCAAATTGTGCGATTGGGTGATTCCTGCCTATGGGCACGGCCAGGCCCTGACATTTCCAGACCTGCCCTACATGGTCTGGTCCTATGTGTATGATTACAGCGATGAATTTTCCGATACGCTCAAGTCCTCGGGGATCATCGACAACAGGGAGCGCTACAAGCGCGCCTTTAAGGCGACAGCAAAGTATCTGATCCTGTATCTCAGGAAACACCCGGCCTGCCAGGAAGGAGAAGCGGATCTCGATTCTCTGCAGCCGCTCTTTGAGGCGCTTTTGACCAGAAAGAGGGACAAGGCAAGGATCAGGAAGTGGCGAAATGTCCTGGTCTCTCAGGGGCTGCTCGACAAGAGGGATCAAGAAGGCCTCACCTATGACCGCGACCGCTGGCTCAGGGAGGCATTTTCCAATTTTGATCAGAAGCTTTTCAAGCAGAGAAAGGTGTCAGCGGTCGTGTTGAGGCCAGATTTTTCTGAATCCAACTGGTACAGATACTATCTGGCAGTGAAGTGGTACAAGGAGCGGATCTTTCATCACTGTGCACAACACGGACTGACAATATGCCGGTGATCCGCGCTTCCATTTTATCAAGCATGATTACAATTCGCTTTTCAAACATCATTCGTATCGGCTCACTAACTGTTAATTAGTGCTTGACCGAAAAGCCTGTTTTTTCGGCCAGGAAATTCGAAATCCGAAGCACGAAATACGAAACAATGGGCGAAACACCAATGTCCCAATGGCAAAAAGATAATATTTCCAGCGTGTTACTTTAGATCGTTTTGTCATTTGATATTCGAATTTGTTTCGGATTTCCGATTTCGATATTCGGATTTTCGCTGAACAGCAGTTTTCGTTCAGCCAGTAATTAGTGCCTGAACGAAAACCCCGAAATTTGAAAGGCCCAACGTATCAGCTCAATAATGAGGGGGATAACTGTGAACGTAGTGCCGGGGCAGGAGGATTTTTCTTTTGCCCTCCCGGCAGTCGCGTCAGAAAAACCCTCCTGCCTCTGTTCATTGAGCTGTTGCCGTCATTCCCAATATTTTTCAATGTGATATCTCAATAAGTAGCGGCGACGGGTCCCGGATTCCCGCATACGCGGGAATCCGGAGAAATATCACGGTACAGGATTTCCCCCGATTACACGCTTTCGGAAATCAAGAGTTGCGTTTTGGGCGGCAGATGTTGTAGATTAACGGCCGTTATTATTCTGACATTCTGAATTCCATTGTAACCTGCTAAAATTAATTTCAAGAAATTATTTTCCTCCAAAGGAGGGGCGGGGGATGATTTTCTCAAGCGGCTTCGGACCTGAGCGTCCTAATCTTTAAGAGAAAACAAGGGGAGGAGAGCGTATGAAATCAAGAATGGAGTGGATCTTGTGTCTTGTTATGTGGGTGGCTGTTTTGTCCCTGCTTGCCGCAACTCCGGCCTATTGCCTGACCGGGGCTGCTTCCCAAGGAAAATCCGCGGGTATCGAAAAAGCTGCGGCAGTAGAGAGTGATCTGGGTTTGCAGGGAAAACTGGGCAGGGCCATTTCAAAGGCCACCTCCGGAGAGGGGAAGGGTCTCATCGACAAAGATGCTGAGCGGGGATATCTGGGCATACCAGGGGCGCCCAAGATCAATCTCCTGATCGGTTTTCTTTGGGCTATATGGGTCGGCTGGGTCTTTTCCACGGTGGGGGCCTTTGGCGGCATTATGGCCGGGGTCGGGCATATTACTATCTTTGGTTTGGGTTCCTATGCCAAGACCTTCAAGAACTCTGCGCCCGAACTCAATAAATACCTTACTGACAGTATCCGGGTTTCCAATCAGTGGCTGGTGGGTCTCTCGGCCCTGGTGTCAAGCTTTAACTACTGGAGGCAGAAACGCCTGGTGGCCCCTCTCGGCATCTTCCTGGGTCTCGGAGCCCTTGTGGCTACCTTGCTCGTGGTATTCACAACGGCCGGGAAGGTCAAATTCTCACAGTACCAGGGATATTTCGGTCTTATCGTCTTTATTATCGGCGGCTTCATGGTATATGAAATGACGCCGAGAGGGCAGAGATCCAAGAAGGCCTCCCAGGAGGCTGCCAAGGCCTTTGAGCAAACCGTCAAACAGAAGGGAGATATCCAGGAGCAGGGGGTGAAGACCCTTAAATGGAGCCTTGTAAAAACGGAGATTTCCTTCTTCGGTCAGACCTTTCGCTTCAGCCCCATCTGGGCCTTTATCGGCGGTTTCGTGATTTCCGCAGTGGCCTCCTTTATCGGCGTGGGCGGGGGCTTTTTGTATGTGCCCTTTCTGACCAGCGTGGTAGGTCTACCCATGTTCGTGGTGGCCGGCACCTCGGCCCTGTCTGTTCTCATCGGCATGATCTTTGCCATTTTCAATTTTATGGTGTTGGCCGGGATCAGGGTCTACTGGCCCATGATCGGGGCTGAACTGGTGGGCATCTTTGTTGGCTCCATGATCGGGCCGAGGACAGGCAAATACATTCCCAACAAGGTCCTTAAGCTGATCTTCATTGTGCTGGCGCTCTATGTAGGGCTTCGATACACTCTCAGGGGCTTTTTCGGCATCCATTTGCTTTAAACACGCAACCGGCTGAGCGTGTCCGGAACCACTCCCGGACACGCCCCCGCACGCCTGACAGGTCATGCGCCCATTCCTGGACAAACTTGTCTTTGTTGCAGACAGCCTGCTCATCTCTCTATATAGGATTATGCCGGATCCGTTGCCGGCCTATCTGCTCGGGACCTTTCTTCTGTGCTTTCTGTGCGTCATCGCAGGCGAACTGACCGTGTCCGTCGCCCTCCGGTTTAACCGCCGGTATTTCAATGAGATGACCGAGGAGATGATCAGAAAGGAAAAACTCTCCATGGCGGCCTACGAGGCCGGGGACAAAGAGAGCTACAGGGCCCTGAACAAGGAGGCCACCGATGTCTGGGGGAAGCGCTTTTTTACCATGGTTGCCTACTCTGCGGGGATCCTGTGGCCAATCCCCTTTGCCCTGGCCTGGATGCAGACCCGCTTTCACGGCATCGCTTTTCCCCTGGCGTGGCCCCTGAGCATTGCCTTTGGAGAGACTGTGGGCTATACATTCACCTTTATCCCGCTTTATATCCTCTGCCGGATTGTCTTCAAATACATGCGACCCCATCTGCCCTATTTTCGAGGGGTCCAGAAACTCCTGGACGCCGTATAGTAAGGTTAAAGGGGCCTTAGAAGTTTAGATGTACACATCTCCTCGTCTTCACAGAGGATTCCAAAAGGCAAATGTCCACTCCCGCAACCCCCTTATCCTTTTGCACATTTCATCTTTTCGCCCTTCCAGGGCATGTTATGCAGCGGTGAGCGCTTTTCCTTAACTGATGAGATGGGTCTACTTAGTAACAGCTCAATAAATGGGGGCAGAAGGGTTTTTCTGACGCGACTGCCGGGAGGGCGCCGTCTCTTTGTGACTTATCAGTGGGGGAAGCCGCAGCTCGACGAATGCGAGAATGCCAAAGGGGCA
>JAGHEC010000110.1 GCA_021159525.1 Deltaproteobacteria bacterium
TGCCCCTTTGGCATTCTCGACTTCGTCGAGCTGCGGCTTCCCCCACTGATAAGTCACAAAGAGACGGCGCCCTCCCGGCAGTCGCGTCAGAAAAACCCTTCTGCCCCCATTTATTGAGCTGTTACGTTTTTTTCTTTATAGAGCATTTCCAGGTGGTACACCAGATTCTCGAGCTTGACGGAGAGGTCTACGTTTTCCACAATGCAGCATTCCGGGGTTCTCACCTGGGCCGCAGAAAAGTTCAAAATTCCTTTGAGGTTGGCCCTGAAGAGAAGTTCTGCGGCCCGCTGGGCCTCTCGTGAAGGAGTGGTAATGATCCCCAGGTCGATGCCCACTGCCCGGACCTGTTCAGGAATGGTGTGAGCAGGCTGGATGGTCAGGCCGCAGGGGAGTTCTATACCCACCTTTTTGGGGTCCAGATCAAATGCGGCCACAAAGTCATAACCCCGTTGTTTGAAATTATCGTTTTCAACCAGACTCATGCCAAGATTCCCCATGCCCACAATGCAAAGGGACCACCTCCTGTCGGTTCCCAGGATGCGCTTGATCTCCCTCAGTAGTTCCCGGACCTCATAACCGACTCCCCGCACGCCGAATTCGCCGAAATATGCCAAATCCTTTCTGACCTGGGCAGGATTGACGCCGCACAGCTCGGCGAGTTTTTCCGACGAGATAATCGGGATGTTGCTTTTCACAAAGATCTCAAGAGGTCTTGAATACAGGGCGAGTCTCTCGATGGTGGGCCTGGGTATCTTGGACTCTTTTGTCATCGGTTATTCAAACTAAACAGGTTAAGCGGATGGTTGAGCGGCTGAACCAAGGGCGATGTGCCTTTGAACCCCTTGGCAGAAGGTAGGGCAGGAAAGATGGGAATGCGTTAAAAGGAAAATATATTGTGAAATAATGCACATGATTTGGGCTTGAAAAGAGGGCCTTGCAACAGGCCCTCTTTTTTGTTCAGAAGGTGTGCTAACCGCCTAAGGATTTAACGATGAGTTCGTGCATTCCGCCCAGATCCGGGATCTTGAAGACAAGAATAAAGCAGATAACCAGGGCGTAAATACAGAGGGACTCGATCAATGCCAGACCAATAATCATGGTGGTCATGATCTTGCCGCCGGCCTCGGGATTCCTGGCTGTTCCCTGAAGCGCCCCGTTAATGGCATTACCCATGCCGATGCCGGTGCCGAGGGCAGCCATACCGATGCCGACGCCGCAGGCGATGGCTATTCCGAAGAATACCCACAGCCCCGCGGCCTTGACCGCGCTGTCGTCGCCGGCAAACGCTAATGAAGCCATTGCAAGGACACACAATGCGGTCAAAACGCCAAATAGATTCTTCTTAGACATATGGACCTCCTTTCTTTGAAAATAATATATGTGGCCTTCTTCCGAAGCTGAAAAGACGAATTATACTTTATATTCAGGATGTTTTGCTGACGACAGGACATCCTCGGCCACTGCCCCGCCATCAGTCAATCCCTGGAATCTTATCAATGGGCGTGCTCCATGGCCCCTACGAAATACATGATGGAGAGAAGCATGAACACCAGGGCCTGGATAAAGCAGACCAGGATGCCGAGAAACATTATGGGCAAAGGCGCCAGGTACAGGCCCGCCAGCCCGAAGAGGATGGCCAGGACCATCTCCTTGCCGAAAATGTTTCCAAAGAGCCGCACGCTGAGTGACATGATGCGGGCCAAGTGGCCGATGAGTTCGATGGGAAGCATAAGGGGGATGAGCCACCAGACCGGTCCGCAAAAATGTTTAATATATTTCACCCCATGATATCGGATGCCGATGACGTGGGTCAGGATAAACGTGCACAGGGCCAGGGCGAGCGTTGTGTTGAGGTTGGCAGTGGGCGAAAAACAGCCGGGGATGAGCCCGATCAGGTTCGAGACCAGGATAAAAAGAAAGATTGTGGCCACAAAGGGGAAGAAGAATCGACCCTCAGGGCCGGTAATGTCCACCATGAATTTCTCGAGTCCGTCAATAACCACCTCAAAGAAGTTCTGTCCCTTTTCCGGCACCAGTTTTACCTTCCTTGCCATAAAAAAGGCGCTCACGATGAGGATCAACATGGCCAACCAGGTGTAAGTGATGTGGCTGTAATTTGCCGCATGATGCACCCCCAGGGCCGACAAGAGGGCGTCGATGAAGAGAATAGGATGCTCCATATCTATATTGCCTCCCGAGATGATGTTCTCCAGGCAGAGCGGATCCCCAGATTCAGGATGCTGAAGACCACGATGGACAGGCCTACAGCCAGCCCTAAGGGATCCACACGGCCATTGGTGATAAGGATATAAATAATCAGGCCCACAAACGCAAGCCTGAAATACGACTTTGCGATGAGCGCGAGCTTTTTTCCGCGAAAGGCCCCCCGATCAGAGAAGGCACAACGGATGGTATGTTGCAGCACGCTGAAGTTGGCAATGATGATAAGACCACCGGCAATCACGCCCAGGGTAAACGGAGCGCTCATGAAGGCGGAGCTGCCAGCCCCCAGGATCAGTAGGATGACCCAGTTATCCGTCTTGATTTGGTGCAGAAGCTTATCCCTGTCTTTCACAGGTTTTTCGCCTTTCTGTACAGGAGATACAGATTTCTGAATGCGGCCGCGATGCCGAACCCTAAAAAGAGAAAAAAGAGCCA
>JAGHEC010000383.1 GCA_021159525.1 Deltaproteobacteria bacterium
GAAGTAACATGGGTAACAAGGCAATGGCGGGCAGGCTTGCCCCTTTGGCATTCTCGACTTCGTCGAGCTGCGGCTTCCCCCACTGATAAGTCACGAAGAGACGGCGCCCTCCCGGCAGTCGCGTCAGAAAAACCCTGCTGCCCCTATTTATTGAGCTATTACTGAAAATCCAAAAAAAAGTTAGAACCTTCAGGAGTGAGGGCGGAATGCCCATCTATGAATATGAGGCAATAGATCGCCGAAATGCCTGCAACACTTGCGCCGGCCGTTTCGAGGTTATCCAGAGGATGGATGACCCGTTGTTGGACGTGTGTCCTTCGTGCGGGCAAAAGGTCAGAAAGGTGGTATCGTGGTGCCGCGGCGCTGTTGTGGAGACACCGGATGAATATGCACGGATCAACAGGACGATTTCTGAATATGAAAAGGCGGGGATGTGGAGCCATGCCGCAGAACTGGCAGATACTCACTCTGAAAGGATCGGGGATGAGGGCATGAAGTTGAGGGCCCTGGATAATTACAGGAAGGCAGGGTATGATCTCGGCACCCTGGAAAAACATGCCAAGTCAAAAAGTGATTGAAGGAGGATTGATCTCATGAGATGGAAGCACAAGCCATGGTTGCGTTCGCCGGGATGTTTTATGGCCGTTCTCTTTGCAGTGGCGCTCTACTGCCCTGTGGTGTCGGGAGAAACGCAGGATGCTCCCAAAAAGGATCTCCCCCCACGGGCTATATCGATATCGCCTGAATATACGGGAGTGGTGGTCCCCCGTGGAGATGACGTGGATATCGACCTCCTGGTGACGAATGGGGGCCGCAGAGACGAGAACGTGGACCTTCGGCTGGCTGCTGTCCCTGATGGATGGAAGGCCCGGATCAAGACCTACAGTTTCGGGGTGACGGGGGTTCATGTTAAGAGCGATTCGGGAAAAAACCTGACCCTGTGGGCCGAGCCGAGCAAGGATGTGGGGCCTGGGAGTTACACGTTCGTGGTCCAGGGACAGACCGAAGACGGCCAGTTGACCTCTACCGGTCAGGTGGTTGTCACGGTAGAAGAAAAAGAGGGGAAAAAGCGGCCGGAAGGAATTCAACTGGTCACATCCTATCCTGTCCTGACCGGGCCTACGGATGCCAAGTTTGAGTTTTCCGTGGAGGTGGAGAACAAATTGGACAAAGACGGGATTTTCAACCTGGCTGCGGAGGCCCCCGAAAACTGGACTGTCAACTTCAAGCCTGCGTATGAAGACAAATTCATTTCCAGCCTCAGATTGAAGGCGGGTCAAAGCCAGACTATGGCCGTAGAGGTAACGCCCAACCCCCGGGCGGAGCCGGGAACATATCCCGTCTGGGTCAAGATCAGTTCGCCGCAGACCGAGGGCAAGGTGGAACTGACCGTTACATTAACAGGGACATTCAAGATCGACGCGGGTACTGCCACGGGGCTCCTCTCTCTCTCGGCCGTCAAGGGGGAACCCGCCCTGCTTTCCTTCTATGTAAAGAATACGGGATCTGCACCCTTGAACAATGTCAAATTTCTCTCTTTTCAGCCTGAGAACTGGAAAGTGACCTTTGATCCGGAATCGGTCGATACCCTGGCGCCCCAGGAACTCAAGCAGGTGGAGGTATCTATTACCCCGGCAGGCCAGGCCCTGGTGGGCGATTACTCGGTCGGGCTTCGTGTTGAGGCAGGAAGCCCACCCAAGGCGGACAAGACTATTGAGCTGCGCGTGAGCGTGACGGCCTCTGCAACATGGGGCTGGATCGGCATCGGTCTGATTGTGTGCGTCATGGCGGGCCTGGTTTTTCTGTTCGCCCGTCTGGGTAGACGGTAAAAATCGTGGCAACTGTTCACAGGAACTTGAGATCTGTTTGATACATCGATATGAGAAAATCGTATCAGCTCAATAAGTAGGGGGATAACAGTGAAGATAGTGCCGGGGACGGCATCCTCCCGGCAGTCGCGTCAGAAAAACCCTCCTGCCCCTGTTTATTGAGCGATTACGTGAGACAGACAATTCCAAATTTGGCCAAAAAATACCCGTGAACGGTTACAAATCGGGTTGGAGCGGGGGCTGTTCAGGTCCCCGGGCATTGAGCCTTGCATTCGGGACGATATGATGATCATCGAGACCACAGACCTGACCAAGCGATATGGACATCAGACCGCGGTAAAAGACCTGTGTCTGAAAGTGGAGGATGGCGAGATCTTCGGTTTTCTGGGGCCTAACGGCGCGGGAAAGACAACCACCCTCCTGATGCTCCTGGGCCTGACGCGGCCCTCCGCCGGCGCTGCTGCGGTGTGCGGGCTTGACCCCCTGCGAATGGCCAGGGAGGTCAAGCGTCACGTCGGGTATCTCCCTGAAAATGTTGGCTTTTATGGGGACATGGATGCAGTCCAGAGCCTGGAATATGTGGCCGACTTAAACGGCATTGAAGTCAGGGCTGCAAGAAAAAAAATCTATGAGCTGCTGGAACTGGTGGGCCTTCAAGACCATGCACGTAAAAAGACCGGGGCATTTTCAAGGGGGATGAAGCAGCGGCTGGGGATCGCAGAGGTCCTCATGAAGGACCCGAAGCTCCTGCTTCTGGACGAGCCCACTCTGGGGCTGGATCCGGAAGGCGCCATCCAGATGATCGGCCTTATCGAGGCGTTGAACAGGAGCCGCCGGATCACCGTGTTGCTCTCTTCCCACAATCTCAGCCAGGTACAGCGTATATCCCATCGGGTCGGGATCATGATCGCCGGCCAGCTTATCGCTGCAGGATCGGTGGAGGATTTGGCCAGGGAGAGGTTCGGGCTTGGGGACAAGGTATATACTTTGGAAGAGGTCTATTTGGAATACTTCCAGGAGGCATGATATGCACGGTCTTGCTGCGGTGTATAAAAAGGAGCTTCAGGACCAGCTTAGCAGCTATCGGTTTGTGATACTTTTTGCCCTGATCGCCATGGTCAGCTTTATCACCAGCTATATGGCCGCCGTCCACTTGCGGGAGAATCTGGAAACCCTTTCCGCAACGCGGTTTCCATTTCTCATGCTTTTCAGCACGCCGGGGGTCATGTTTTCCATGATCCAATTCGTGGCCTTTTTCGGCCCCCTCATCGGTATCGTGTCGGGCTTTGATGCCATTAACCGGGAAAGGTCACAGGGGACCCTGATAAAAGTCATCGCCCAGCCTGTTTATCGGGATGCGGTGATAAACGGCAAGTTTCTGGCCGGGGTGACCACCGTAGCCCTTATGTTTACCGCCATTCTCCTGGTCATATCCGGATTCGGTCTGGCGGTGGTGGGCGTGGTCCCCGGGGTGGAAGAGATATTGAGGCTTTTCATCTATCTTGTGGTGAGTATCTTCTATATCGCCTTCTGGCTGGCTCTTTCCATCCTCTTCTCAATTCTGTTCAAGAGCATGGCCACCTCTGCTCTGGCCTCTGTGGCCCTCTGGATTTTTCTCTCCTTTTTTGTATCCCTGGGGGCCGAGGTGGCGGCCGATATGCTGGTCCCCATTGACCGAAAAAACGAGAGCACGCCGGAAGAGGTGCTCCGGCACGTGCATGTGCAGGAGGCGGTATCCCTTTTTTCTCCCATGGTCCTCTACTCCAATGCCACGGCGACCATTATTGATCCCATGCGAAAGACAACCCGTTCCTTTGTGCTGATGGGTCCCTTGGAGGAACTCCTCTCTGCCCGTTTCCGCAATCCGCTCACGCTGGGGCAGAGTCTCCTGATCGTTTTACCCCATATGCTCGCGCTGGTCGCCATCACGGTGATTTGTTTTGCTATTTCATACACCATTTTTATGTTGCAGGAGGTCAGGACGTAAGGGATGCTGCAACTCAGTCTGGCCACTTTATTTCTGGGAGGTTTGCGTATGAAATTGGAGGAGCTGATTTCTGGAAAAGGCAACGGTGAAAGCATCATGATCGGGAAGGCTTCTCTCCCTGTTTCCGCCCTGAAGCAATTTATGAGCGAGGGATACGTGCACATCAGGCCCTATGAGCCAGAAGGCGCCTTCTCTTTGTGGGGAGAGACGTGCACCGGCTGTTTTACCGAGGAGCAGATCCGGGAGAGGGCTTGATCAGCAGGTAAGGGCTGAATCGCCGGTCCAAGGCATTGAGCGGGACCCGTTCGTACTCCCGGCAAAAATTCTGCCAGATGATCCTGAGCGTATCCTTCAGAGCATCCTTATCCAGGGGATTCCAATCAGAGGCCCGCGCAAGCAAGTCGCTGACGAATACGTCCTCATAGACTGCCATATTATAAGGGGGCCGCTTTTCTCCTGAACGGAGAAAACGAAATAACCGCTTCGCATCGGCGAGGGAGATCTCCTGAAAAGAGGGTGTCAAGTCGAGGATCCAGCGGGCCCACAGGGTGAATAGAAGCGAATGGAAGGTGAGCTCAGAGAGGTCTCCCGCATTCTGATCAAGGGGGTGTGCGGCATCCAGCGTCGTTAGCAGCCTGTCGAGGCCCATGAGGCGGTGGAGGATGGTTTCGACCTCTGTCAATTCTGAATGACGTTCAAAGGCCCTGTATACGCCGTCACCCTCTTCTCTATCGTAATAGAGGGGCTGTTTTGCAGTAAGCCCTGAAATGGGATAGCCCCATGTCTCGCCCCAGAAATCAAAACCCATCCCCTTTTTCCTGAACCA
>JAGHEC010000360.1 GCA_021159525.1 Deltaproteobacteria bacterium
GCGGCTTCCCCCACTGATAAGTCACAAAGAGACGGCGCCCTCCCGGCAGTCGCGTCAGAAAAACCCTTCTGCCCCCATTTATTGAGCTGTTACGAATAATCCGTGTAATCTGCGAAATCTGCGGATTAAAGCCCTTTCAGAAAACGCTCGCGGTCCTGCATAAAATCGTGATAGATCCGGTAGTGTTCCGTCTCTTCGTACGCGATCTCCCTGACCGGTACGGCGTCAAAACTGACAATGGCGGCCCCGGGGCATGCCAGGAGGATCGGGGAGTGACTGGCGACAATAAACTGGGCGTGCCCGGCCTTCCCCATGTCGTTAAGCACCTTGAGCAGCTCCAACTGGCTCCCGGGTGAGAGGGCTGTCTCAGGTTCATCCAAAAGATAGAGCCCCCTGATACGGTACCGGGCCTTGAAGAGGCTCATGAGGGATTGCCCGTGGGATTGGGTAATCAGGGACTTTCCTCCAAAGTAGGCAAGCATGTCAGGGTCTGCGGCCGCCCATTCATCCAGGTATTGCGCAAAATCCTTGAACGTCTCGGACCCGAAAAAGGATCCCGGCACCTTTCCGTTAAACCACTCAACGCCGATAAAAAGGTGCAGGGTTTCTTCATAAGGATTTTTCTCCACGCGCGGCCGTTGCTCGTCTTCCCATATGTGAATGCCGCAGTGTTGAGAGACGGCCCTCAGGAGCGTGGATTTGCCGGTGCCGTTTTCCCCCACAAAAAAGGTTACCGGCGCATGAAACAGGATGCTCCTGGTCTGACGCAGCACCTCAAGGTTGTAGGGATAATGCTCGGTCGTAGGATATTTTTCGGGGAAAAGCCTTATTTCTTTCAGGTGCATGAGGATCTCCGCAAAGGGTTTTAATCCTGCTCATGACTATAAGAGACCACGCTCCCTGTGTCAACCGGTAGCAATGCGCGGGGACCTGAAGGTCCTTGCCCGGGCATCTCCCCGCTTGACTTTGCCGGCCCAAACGATTAGGCTCTCATCCGGTGCCGGATATTGGCTTTTGAGGCTTTAAACCCTCCGTCGCCTGGGCCACAATGACGACGGAATGATCGACATGTGAAACATGCTAAAGGGATGCTTATGATGCACCAAGACATCTTTTTGGGAAACGGGGCCATTGCACTGGGTCTTTTAGAGGCCGGCTGTCAGGTGGTGACTTCTTATCCGGGGACCCCCAGCTCCGAGATCCTGCCCGAGGTGGTCCGGCTCGTCAGGTCCGAGGATCTCAATACCTATGTAGAATGGTCCACCAACGAAAAAGTGGCCCTGGACAATGCATTTGCAGCCGCGGTTTCAGGCAAGCGGGCCGCCTGCTGCATGAAACAGGTCGGCCTCAACGTGGCCGCGGACTCCCTCATGAGCGCGGCCTATATGGGCACCATAGGCGGTCTTGTGATCATCTCGTGCGACGATCCAGGCCCCCACTCCTCTCAGACCGAGCAGGATACCCGTTTGATGGCCCGTTTTGCCAAGGTCCCGGTCCTGGATCCGTGTAACCCTGAAGAGGCCCGGCAGATGGCCGGGCTGGCCTTGGATTTGTCTGAAGAGTTCCAGATCCCTGTAGTCCTGAGGCCTGCCATCCGCGTATGTCATGCCCGTCAGGCCCTGGAGTTGCGGGAGATCCCCCGGAACGGCCGCAAGGCATCCTTTCAAAAGGAGCCGGTCCGGTGGGCCGCGACACCCAAGTTCCGCTTTCTTCTCCATGGAGAACTGAACCGAAAGCTCAAAGAGATCAGCCGACGATTTGACAGCCTTGCGCTTTACAATTTTCACAACCTGACGTCAGGAAGGCAATATCCCCTGGGAATTCTGGCGGGCGGGGTCCCTTACGCGGTAGTGAAGGATATCCTGTCAGAAGAAAAACGGGATGATATCCCGGTCCTGAAACTGGGGGCGCCCTATCCTTTTCCGGAAAAACTGGCCGAAGACTTTCTCAATGCGTGCGACAGGGTGCTCGTGATCGAAGAGACAGACACGGTGATCGAGTATTTTTTGCGGAACAGGGAAAAGGTCCTGGGCCGACTATCGGGCCATGTGCCCTCCGAGGGGGAACTGGTGCCGGAGATGGTTTATCAGGTCATGGATCGCGTGTTGAGATCTCTGGATCTGGCAGGGCTGAAAGAAAGCGGCCAGGGAGACGCAGTCGAACTGGTCAAGGCTCTCAATCTCCCCGTGCGTAAACCGACTCTGTGTCCGGGGTGCCCTCACCGGGCCTCCTTTTTCGCCATCCGCAAGGCCCGGCCCAAGGCCATATTCACTTCTGACATCGGGTGCTATACCCTGGGGCTCAACCTGGGGGGCGTGGATACATGCCTGGACATGGGCGCGGCCATTACAATGGCCTCGGGTTTTTACCATTCCTTTGCTCAGGATCAAATCGATCAGCCGATCGTGGCCACCATCGGCGACTCCACCTTTTATCATTCCGGCGCCGCAGGCCTTTTGAATGCAGTGTACAATGACGCCCGATTCATCCTGGTAATCCTTGACAACCAGACCACTGCCATGACCGGGATGCAGCCCACCCCCGGCCTGGGCATCCGTGCCGATGCCAGCCGGGGAAAAGCAATTCCCCTCGAAAGGGTTGTGGCCGGGTGCGGGATCGATTTTATCGAGGTCATTGATCCCTACAACATCAGGGAGATGATCCAGTTGATCAAGAAGGCCGGCGACTATGTAAAGGATCCAAACGGCGGTATCGCCGTGATCATTGCCCGGCATCCCTGCGTCATCGCCTACCGGGATACGGCCATTCCCGAAAAGGTGAAGGTCACGGTAACAGATGCCTGCGTGGAATGCAATTTCTGTCTCGACCGGTTTGAATGCCCGGCCCTTTACAAAGATGAGACCCTGGGACGGACGGCTGTAAACCAGGCCCTTTGCGCCCAGTGCGGCGTTTGTATCCAGATCTGTCCTAAAGGGGCAATTATAGCGGTTTAAAGAAAGGAAAGAGATCGGGGGCGCCATGGAAAAACTGAATTTTATACTGAGCGGTTTGGGAGGGCAGGGGATCCTCTTTATGACCAAGCTCCTGGCCCAGACGGCCCTTAACAGAGGCCTCAAAATTATGGCGGCCGAGACGCACGGGATGGCCCAGAGAGGCGGGTCCGTAGTCTCACACCTCAGGATCGGAGACGTGGCAGGAAGCCTGGTCAGGGCCGGTTCGGCCCATATCCTCCTCGCCCTTGACGAAAATGAGGCCTACCGCTCCCTTCCGTTTCTGACCGGGGGGGGAAGTCTTTATGTCAACGCCCCGGCCAGGACCCTTGTGCGCAAACAGGTCCTTTCCTATATGAACCGGATGGAAATGACATGCCGTTTTTTCCCGGCCTCGGAAACCGCCATGGAATTGGGATCGCCCATGGCCGCCAATCTGGCCCTCCTCGGCTTTTTTGCGGCCTTTCAAGACAGCCCCCTCCCCGGCCATGAGCTCGGGCGAACCATTGAGCAGGCCAGCCCGGACCGATTCAGGGAAATCAACCTGAAGATCTTTAATCGGGGTTTTGAAAGGGGGTCAGCAGAAAGGGAACAAACACGGGGGCTATGAACCGGCCCAAAGAAAAGGCGGCGGGGATTCTGCTTGCGGCCGGGGAATCAAGGCGCATGGGGAGAATCAAGCAGCTTCTCCCTGTGGGGCAAGAAACGCTCATCGAGCATGTCCTGGCACAAGTCCTGGCATCCCGACTGGATGCCGTGGTCCTGGTCCTGGGGCATCAGGCCGGAGAGATCCGGGCTGTCATCGAGCCGCGTTTTCGCGACCCCAGGCTGTGCATCATCCAAAATCACCAATATCGTCAGGGGATCAGTTCCTCCATTGCGGCCGGTGTCACGGCAGTGGAAAAAAGGCATAATCATGCCATGATTTTTCTGGCAGATATGCCCTGCATTTCATCGGCCGTGATTGATCGTCTCCTGGACAGGCACGTCATGTCCGGCGCCGTGATAAGCGCCATCCGGGGTGAAGGGAGACCGGCTCACCCGGTGGTCTTCAGGAGAGACCTATATCCGGAGCTGAAGCGTCTCCAGGGTGATCAGGGGGCCAGGGGCCTTGTTTACAAATACGGCGGTTCCCTCTGTTTGGTGGAACCGGCAACGGGTTACGACAGCCGGGATATTGATACGCCGGAGGACTATGCAGCGTTTCAAACCGCCTGAATCAATCCATGATACGTTGCCCTGTTCATCTGAATTCAGAGTTCAGCCGTAACAGCTCAATAAATGGGGGCAGAAGGGTTTTTCTGACGCGACTGCCGGGAGGGCGCCGTCTCTTTGTGACTTATCAGTGGGGGAAGCCGCAGCTCGACGAAGTCGAGAATGCCAAAGGGGCA
>JAGHEC010000049.1 GCA_021159525.1 Deltaproteobacteria bacterium
CCGCGGGCCATTCCCAGCGGGTAACCGAGTATGCCCTCCAGATCGCCGATGAAATGGGCCTGGGCCAGGATGAGAAGCTGGTCGTCAAATATGCGGCTCTGCTGCATGATATCGGAAAAATAGGCATCAAAGACAGCGTCCTGCTCAAAGACGGTCAGTTCACTCCGGAAGAGAGGGCCGAAATGAACAACCACCCGGCCAAGACACGGGCCATCCTCGAGAAGTTCCACTTTCCAAAACGCCTCAGAGAGGTCCCGGTAGTGGCAGCCTACCACCACGAAAAGATCGACGGCACGGGTTATCCTTACGGCATGACCGCCAGCGAGCTGCCTCTGGGCTCAAAAATCCTGGCCGTGGCCGACGTATTCGACGCCCTGACCTCCCGCAGGGACTATCCAAAATACACGGATGGCGAGGTGATGGGGTTCGAGGGAATGCCGCCCCATCAAGTGATCGCCATCCTGAAACGGGGATGCGGCACCCATTTTGACCGCGAGGTGATGGAGGCCTTCCTTCGGCGCCTCCCCAGGGCCCTGAACCTTTACAGGGGAAACCATTTCACATCCGAATATGTGGATGAGATGATCATTGCCCTTAATACGGCCGGTCCTGACGAGATGGGTCCCCAGCCCGGGCCATGAGCATCTTGCAAACACTTGACCAGGGATCCGGGGTTGTCCAACCGCGCCCCGGTCCCCTTCTCCAGCCCTCTCCAAAGACCCCCTCCGGGCCGAGCAAATACATGCCGCCTATCACAGACATGGTCGTGATGGCGGCCATTGTGGTTTTTCTGCTCAGTTATTTTGAACCCTGCCTCCTGTTTTCAAAGACCATTACCACAGGCGGCGACACCGGTTCCCATTATTACACGGCCCAGTACCTCAGGGACTATCTTCTGCCAAACGGGAAAATATCAGGGTGGTGCCAGGGCAATCTGGCCGGGTTTCCCATCCTGCAGAATTATTTTCCACTGCCGTTCCTTCTCATGGCCCTCCTGTCTGTCGTCATGCCCCTGGAAATCGCCTTCAAGATTGTCACGGCCCTGGGGACCTTTCTCCTCCCTTTTTGTGCCTATCTCTTTTTTCGGCTGTTGAGACGCCCTTTTCCGGTCCCGGCCATGGGGGCCTTGCTCACCCTGCCGTTTCTCTTTATGGAAGGCAATTCCATGTGGGGGGGAAACATCCCCAGCACCCTGGCCGGCACCTTCTGCTACAGCCTCGGGTTTGCCCTGACAATCCTATGGCTGGGCCTTGCGCACCGTGCTGTGACTGAGGGAAAGGGGCGAACAACGTGCGCTGTCTTATTGGCCCTGATCGGGATGTGCCATGGATACACCCTTGTTTTCGCTGTATTTGCGTCGGTGTTTTTCATCTTCACCCGGAAGCACATGGGCCACAATCTGAAGATCCTCCTGTATATTCACGTGCTTGCGTTTTTTCTCATGAGCTTCTGGCTGCTCCCCCTTATTTTATTTCTTCCCTATACCACCCGGTTCAGCATCCTCTGGATCTTCTTTGACTTGAACCAGATCGGTCGGGAGGTTTTTCCGGTCATCCTGTACCCCTTTATCGCACTGGGCATAGCCGGGACTGTGTGGGCTGCAGTACAAAAGGCCGGGCCGGCCCATGTCTTTGCGCTGAGACCATGGGCCTATGTCTGGTTTTTGGCGTTCTGCGGGCTCGCGCTCTATTTTATCGGATACCGGATTGGGGTGGTGGATATAAGGTTTCTTCCCTTTCTCCAGTTTTTTCTCGTTTCAGCGGGCGCCATGAGTTTTTCCTGGATCGCGTCCCGCCGGAAGGAGGCGGTCCTGGCCGCCATGATGGCCCTGATCCTGACCCTTTTGTGGGTGGATGAAAAAGAGACCTTCATACGGAGCTGGATTCATTCCAATTACGCCGGATTTGAGAGCACAAGGCTGTGGCAACCCTTCATCTCGGTAAACCGGTTTTTAAAAGGGACCCCCCATGATCCCCGGGTGGTCTATGAGCACAGCATGGTTCACCAGGGGGCGGGCACGGTCAGGGCATTTGAATCCCTCCCCCTTTTTTCGGGCCGGTCCACCCTCGAAGGGGTTTATATCCAGGGAAGCCTCTCCGTGCCCTTTATCTTTTTTATCCAGTCTGAGATCTCCCGGAAGGCCTCCATGCCCATACCGGATTACTGTTATTCCCGCTTCAACCTCAGAAAAGGTGCGGAACACCTGAGGCTTTTCAACGTCCGGGAATTGATTGCCGCGGAACCCGGGACCAAGGAAGCCCTGGCAAAGGCTTCGGAATTTGAGCTTCGTTTCAGGTCCGGCCCCTACCATGTCTATGCCCTCAAGGGCGGGACCGATACCTATACAGCGCCGGTGCGATACAGACCAATCCTGGTCAGGGGGGGCGAGTGGAAGCGGCTCGCCTACCGCTGGTTCCGGCTGGGGGACCTTGACATACCCCTGGTGTTTGCGGACAGCGTGGAGGAGAAGGATCTTCAGAGATTTCGCGTAATCGACGCCCAAGAACTGGATGTCCGAAACCTGCCCAAGGAACCCGTGGCAGCGGCCCATACCCTCACTGAAACGGTCACAGAAGAGGAGATACACATAAAAGGGGTGGTTCCGGGCAGGCCGCTCTTAATCAAGGTCTCATACCATCCCAACTGGCACGTGGAGGGGGCCGACCGGATCTATTTGGTCTCTCCCGCCTTTATGCTCGTATACCCCGAGGCAACGACAGTCAGGCTTTATTACGGCCGCACCTGGCCCGATTATGCGGGCGCAGGCATGACGCTTGCGGCCATGCTTTACATCCTTCTGAGCAGTACCGTTCGGCTCTCCTCTATGGAAAAGCCCCTTTCAAACTGGTTTGACAGGCAGGGCCTCAAGGGGGTCGTGGTCTTCATGGGGATCCTGTGCCTTGGGGCCGGGTTCTACCTGGTGAGGCTGGCCCCGGAATTTCCCGTGCTCTCCTACAATAAAGGCGTAGCCTGTTTTGCGAGAGAGGACTTCCAGGCCGCGAGGCGCCATTTCAGACAGGTACTGGATCGGTTTCCCCAGACCCTCCTGGTGGACCAGGCCGCGTACCACCTGGCCATGTGTTCATTCAGGGAAAAGAAGTGGGGGGCGACAATCCGTGAGCTGCAGTGGCTTCTCCGGGAATATCCGGAGACCGGACGGGCCGCCGAGGCCTGTTATCATATTGGGATCTGTTATCTGCGCCTGGGCCGCAAGCCGGAGGCCTGCCAATGGTTTTCAAAAACGGCCGATGCCTT
Organism: Deltaproteobacteria bacterium; assembly: GCA_021159525.1. Taxonomy (GTDB): domain Bacteria; phylum Desulfobacterota; class DSM-4660; order Desulfatiglandales; family Desulfatiglandaceae; genus AUK324. The sequence continues at coordinate 3,256 of JAGHEC010000049.1, forward strand.
CCCCAATGAGGTATGGGGACAATTTGCCCGGGACCGGCTCCGTGAGATGGGAACGCCATGAGACATTTAGAGGGAGTGACCGTGTTTGTGCCGGTCTATAATGAGGAGGCCCTTTTGGTCCCGAACGGCCTCCGGTTGCAGGCTTTTCTGGAGGACCTTGGCCGACCCTATGAGATCATCATCGGGAGCAACGGGTCCACGGACGGTACGGTCCGGCAGGCCAGGGAACTGTGCCGCCAAGATTCTCGCTTTCGGCTCTTTCACCTCCCCCGGAAGGGGGTGGGAAAAGCCTTCAAGAACGGGATCAGGATCAGCCGGTATGACCGCATCGTGACCGTGGACATGGATCTCTCGATCCATCTGGGTTTTGTGGAGGAGGCCTGCCTGCTTCTGGACCGATACGACATGGTGATAGGATCCAAAATCACCGGGACACAGGATCGGGCATGGATCCGCAGACTGGCCAGCATTTCTTTTATCCGGCTCGCCGGGATACTCCTCCGGATCCACTACCATGATTATTCCATCGCCGCAAAGGGTTACCGCAAAGATATGGTAGAGGGATATCTCCCCTTTCTGGACGATCACACCTTTTATGTGGTGCAGATTGTTTACCGCGCAAACCGCGAGAAAAAAAAGATCACCGAGATACCTGTAGCATGCACAGACCTTCGCGGCAGTCGCTTTAACCTCATCCACGAAGGAATCTACAAGTACGCCAACCTGTTTTCACTGTGGCTGTCCGGACTAAAGAAACAACAATGAAGAAAAAAAAAGGGCCGTTTGGGCCTGAGGACGGTCCGACAGTTGCGACCAAACAGGTTTCGGCCAAGTGCGACAATGTTATGCCCGCGCGGGGGGGTCACTGCCTCCCCTCCAAGACGGGACAAAAACCGGTTACAGCTCCTCAGAACGGCAGCAGGGCGCTCGAATTCTTTCTGATCCAGCCCCAAGGACAATTTTTCATAAGACGGTAGTCCTTTGCCGCC
>JAGHEC010000245.1 GCA_021159525.1 Deltaproteobacteria bacterium
CTCAAGAGACCAGCCCGGAGGCCCGGAGCGGAAGAAAAATTCTTCTGCCCCGGCACTAGGTTCGCAGTTATCCCCCTAATTATTGAGGTGAGACCCTTAGACAGAATCGTGAGAAGATGGCCTTGAAGCGCCGGGCAAAAGTTACGCCCTGAAGGCCGCCGGCGAACAGAGCATGAGGGCCGATGCCAACCCGAGCCCATCACGGTTTTATACAGGAGGCAGCCATGAAGGAGACAAAAAAAACCACCTCGGCCGGGGCCGATAATGAGGGCGGGACCTACAAGCTCCGGCTTTACGTGACCGGTCAGACGCCCAATTGTGTCGCCGCCTTTGCCAACCTCAAGAACATCTGTGAGGAGCACCTCAAGGGGAGATACCAAATCGAGGTGATTGATCTTCTGGAGAATCCGCAACTGGCGGCCGGGGACCAGATCTTAGCCATCCCGACCCTGGTGCGGAAATTACCCCCACCCTTGAAAAAGATCATCGGGAACCTCTCAAATACCGAGCGCGTGCTGGTGGGGCTTGACTTGGTCCCAGGTCGCTAAAGGAGAAATCGCATGCCCCAAAAACCCCAACCCAAAGAAGCTAAAGCGGCATTTGAACGCGCGCTGAGGGGTTCAAGAGAGAAGGTTTATCATCTTCGCCTCTATGTGACAGGTGCTACACCCCAATCGCGAAGAGCCACCAGCGAGATCAAGGCCATGTGCAAGGAATACCTGGAGGGGCGTTACGACCTGAAGGTAATTGACCTCTACCAGCAACCCCATCTGGCAGCCGAGGATCAGATCGTGGCCGTGCCCACCCTGATCAAGGACCTGCCCCTTCCCACACGCCGGCTCGTTGGGGATTTGTCCATGACAGAGCGCGTGCTGAAAGGCCTGGATATAAGCAAGGCGCCGGGCGTCTGACGCCCGTTTGAACTTAAGGAGTGTTTTATGATTGAGGCTTGTTCAAGCCGGGAAAAAAGCCGACAGCAACGAGAAATCGAAGACCTCCGGTCGCGGCTGGGGGAAGCGGAGGAGACCCTTCGCGCCATTCGCCAAGGGGAGGTGGATTCGCTCTTGGTTTCCACCGATGAGGGTGATCGAATATACACCCTGAAAAGCGCCGATTATTTCTACCGGGCGCTGGTGGAGCAGATGGGCGAGGGCGCCGTGACCATCAACGAAGACGGAGCCATACTCTACTGTAACCGCCGGTTTGCTCAGATGCTGGCATTGCCCCTGGAGCAGGTCATGGGAGACGATATCCGCTCGCTGATAGCGCCTCACGATCGTGCGGACTTCTATGCCATGCTCTTATCCAAAACGGACGAGCGAAGGGAGATGGAAACTGCCCTGGTCTCGGCCGATGGGAAGTTAATCCCGGTTCGGCTGTCCCTTTCCTTTATTCCCTATGAGACACCCCCGAGCTTCTGCCTGGTAGTCACGGATATGACCGAATCAAGGAAAAGGGAGGATGAATTAAGGGAGGCGCAGGACAACCTGGAGCAGAGGGTGGCAAGACGGACCGCGGATCTTGTGGCCAAAAAAGAGGAGCTGGAAAAGGAGGTCACTGAACGAAAGCGGGCGGAAGAAGCTCTGATCATCAGCCAGAAACACCTGGTACACCTTTTCACGGTCATCCCGACCGTTGTCTATACGCTTGATCCCGAAAGTTTGGCGATTACTTGGGTGAGTCCGAACATAATGAGGGTACTTGGTTACACGCCTGAAGAAGCCCTTAAGCCCGGCTGGTGGAGGCAGCATCTGCATCCCGAAGACAGGGAAAAGGCTATGATCGCAGGGGGCGAGATTCGCGCAAAATACCACGTTGAACTCGAATATCGCTTTAAGAAAAAGGATGGGGAATACATCTGGATACGCGACGAACTTCTGATGGTACCCGATGCCCGGGGAAACCCCGTGGAAATCGTAGGGGCCCGGATCGACGCCTCCGAGCGAAGGCAGATGGAAGAACAGCGGCGAAAACTGGAGGCCCAACTTTATCAGGCCCGAAAACTGGAGGCCATCGGTACCTTGGCCGGCGGCGTGGCCCATGATTTCAACAACCTGCTCACCACCATTTTAGGCCATGCGGGGATGCTGCTGATGGAGCTCCGGAAAGACGATCCGCTTTACGAGGATATGATCGAAATCAAGAAGGCCGGCGAAAGGGGCGCCGATCTTACCCGCCGGCTTCTGGCCTTCAGCCGCAAGGAGACCCGCCGGCCCGAGCTTCTGGACCTCAACGAAACCGTGGGCGAGATGGAAAAGATGCTCCGCCGCCTGATCCGGGAAGATATCGAACTGGTAATAAGCCCGGGCCGCGATCTTGGCCCGGTCTATATGGACCCGACCCAGATGGATCAGATCATCATGAACCTGGTGGTCAATGCGCGGGACGCCATGCCCGACGGTGGAACCCTTACTATCGAGACCGCCAATGTGGAGTTGGACCGGGCCTATTTTTGGGAGCACGGCATTGAAAATCAGCCCGGATCTTATGTCATGCTGGCGGTGACGGATACGGGAATAGGTATGGATGAAGAGACAAAGGCACAGATATTCGACCCCTTCTTCACCACCAAGGACCGCCGCACGGGCACGGGCCTCGGGCTTGCCACGGTGTACGGGATCGTTAAGCAGAACAGGGGGTACATCTGGACCTACAGCGAACCGGGACAGGGGGCCACCATGAAGGTTTACCTGCCCCGGGCCGGGGAAGTCCTTGAGCCGCGTCGTAGTGGGGATATGGAGGCGGAAGGCGGATTGACCGGGACCGAGACCATCCTCGTGGTGGAAGATAACGAGCAAGTGCTGAGCATGACCCTCAAGATCCTGGACCGATACGGCTACCGTACCCTGGCTGCCCGGGCCGGGGATGAGGCCGTGAGGGTGAGCCGGGACTTCGAGGGGAAGATACACCTGTTGTTAACCGACGTCATTATGCCTGGTATGAGCGGCAAGGAGCTGGCTGAAAGGCTCCGATCCGAAAGACCGGACATGAAGGTCCTTTTCATGTCGGGATATACGCAGAACATCATCATACAGAAAGGGGTCCTGCCCGCGGATATCCATTACATCCAGAAGCCCTTTTCTACCGAGGGCCTTGCGCGCAAAGTGAGGGAGTCGTTGAGGGATTGACGAATTGAGGATTGGGGAAGAAAATGGATGCCGGGGAATTGAAGAAAAGAATATGGAGGGATGCCTCCAAGAGTCTGTCCTGTTCATTGATGTCAATATATTTTTTGCACCCAGTATCTGTTAGCATATTGACAGCATACAGGAGGGGTTATGGAAGAAAAGTATGTGAAAACTGAAGTCATTTCTTTGAAGGCTCATCCTGAACTCAATGAAAAATGGGTTCAAGCGAAAATTGCTGAAGACCCTTCAATAATCGGGCTAGGCGAACTGAATCTTAAAGATACAGAACGTCCTCAACCTTCAGGTGGTCGCCTTGATCTTTTACTCCACGACCCTGAGACCAATCGGCGCTATGAAGTTGAATTGGAATTAGGAAAATCAGATGAATCGCACATTATCCGTACGATTGAATATTGGAATTATCAACGGAAGAAATTTCCTCAATACGAACACTGCGCGGTTCTTATCGCAGAGGATATAACCAGCAGATTTCTCAATGTCATCTCTTTATTCAACGGCACTATTCCTTTTATAGCTATCCAAATGAAGGCCCTTAGGGCAGCCCTTTCAAGGTAGTACTTCATTTTTTTCTCGCCGCAAGTATTCTGGCTGTTGAGACGTGTGGTTTGTTTTTCATGGCAACCCGCTTTGGCTGCGGCTTTTTGGGGCCTCGAGGGTGCTTTTGATACTTTGATAGCTTTACTTTTCCTGCGAGGCTTTTTAGCAGCCTTACCAGTTGGCTTGGCGACATGTCGCGAAATACAGTCCATTCATTATTCGCAACGACGATCATCATCCCGAGGTAGACCCCTTCTATTTCATTTGCCACATAATAGCCGGATATATTCTTTTCTATGAAATCGACGCCATGCACGCTGCCAAGCGCAGCTTTGACAACCGACATGATGATATAGGCAACCAGAGCTACACAAAAACCGAAAAGAGCAGCGCGAGGATAACCCAATGTGTTAATTTCGGAATTCAAGTATTCAGCAAGATGTTGAAACGCGGTTTCGATAGTCCAGCGATCTCTATACAACCGGGCGATCATTTTCCCGTTTGCGACGCTCCTTGACAGGTTCGTGATGATGCAAATATCGGTATCCCCATCACGGGTTTCATGCTTCAGGTTAACTCGGATCCGCCGAAAGGTGTATTCCTTTCCTGTTTCATCAGGTACCACAATGAGTTGCTCATACACGCTTCCAGTTTCTATCTTGCCGATATATTTTTCCTTTCCGATTAACTCGAAAGGATATTTCCCATGTTCCCGGATGATAAACCACGCGCTACGATTGTGGAGGCCGGAGGTGAAAGTCACCACGCAAAAATTACGATCGGCAATCCAGACATCATCCTTCTCAATTGTTTTAAGTACCGTTTTTAACAATGAACGCTCTTGCGCATGGCCGTCTTCACAAGGAAATACATCAATGGGCAAACGCAGCAGCGGGTCATAGACAACCAATGATTTTCCCGGAAGCGGACCCGCAGCTATGGATCGCAATTCATTGATTCGGTGGTGGCTTTTCTCGATACAGTTCCCATCGAGCAGCTTGATTCGTTTCCCAGGCAACAAAGGATGCATTTTCCCCAATAACTTCAGCATAATGGGTTCCACTTGCCCCGCGGCGTACCGGACCAATTCCGCTGATGTGTCGGCTTCGATGCCGTTCAATTTGTTATAAACCGATGTGATTGAAACACCGACATCCTCCACCGAGGACTGAAAAGCCGCATGTATAGAAGGCTGGCTTCCCCGAACAACCTGACTCATAAGGTCGAAAATGGTCGAAAACATAAGATCTTTCGTGTATTGTTCTTTAGCTGTGGTATCGAACCATTGGTTGAGTTGGTCAGGATTCAGAACCCGCTCCAACATACCGCGGGCCATGACAGAAATCGGGCTTTTTTCAACGAACGGCTTAAAAACAGGACTCAACATAAGACCACCTCCATTTGTATACATTTTCATTCCTACTGTATACCTTGGAAGTGGATTTGTCCAGCACTATTATATTCTGCAATCTCAGATGGTTATCCAATGCTACCAAATGACTCATGCAGTACTACCTTGAAAGGGCTGGACGAGAATCTTAACTTCTCCTGGACCGTGGTTGACCACCTCCACCAATAGGGAAGCTGGCCCAGTTTGAATGATACGGCGATCACTATTTCGCCTTGTGTTTGGGGTAAAAACGCATGATGTCTTGACTTTACCCCACCGGGCTTTCCGACGTGTTCGAAAGATTTGCAAGATTACAAGCACAAGTCCCGCCAACGCAACAAGACTTAACAGCCAAGCGTATGTTTTTATGAATTATTCCGTATTCCTATCTCCTTATGATGCAGTTCAGCCAGCTTTATTGGCTGAACCTGTTTGTCGACTTTTTGAAGATTAATTAAAATTACAATGAGTGTAACCTTTTTTCGTCGGGCGGTTTATGCTGCTTTTTTGGCCTGATACTGGTCTGCCAGGGCGAGTTTCGGTAAAACGGAAGCATAAAGCCGTTCTTGCTCGAGCTTTTGATGGGTGCGCCAGTAGTCATCCCAATCGTTGCTGGTGTAAACTGATCTTAGGAGCAAAGTAGATTCAGCCCCTTTTATTGACCAGCGAC
>JAGHEC010000053.1 GCA_021159525.1 Deltaproteobacteria bacterium
GGCGGGCAGGCTTGCCACTTTGGCATTCTCGCATTCGTCGAGCTGCGGCTTCCCCCACTGATAAGTCACAAAGAGACGGCGCCCTCCCGGCAGTCGCGTCAGAAAAACCCTTCTGCCCCCATTTATTGAGCTGTTACATATCTTTCCCCTAAGATCCCAATGTTTCAGAATTTCTCAATACGTCTTCTACGGTGTATACAGCACTACCAGCAGCTCTGCTTTCTCAGAGCTGAGATTCTTCAGCTTATGGGGGATCGCCGAGTTGAAATGAAGACTTTGGTCGGGACCGAGCACATTCCGATTTTCGCCGACCATCACCTCGATCTTCCCTTTAAGGACATACTGGAACTCCTCCCCGATGTGCTGGTAGCTGATGGATTTATGCTCCGACTTCGGCTCGATGAAGATCTTGAAGGCCTTCAGGTGCTTGTTGATGGCCTCCGGGGTGAGGGTCTCATAGGTGTAAGCCTCGGTTCTCTTCTTGAAGTCTTCGGCCGATTTCTTGCCTGCGCGTTGTCTCTCTTCCTTAAGGAGGATGCTGGAGTCGATTTCAAGCGCCCTTGAAAGCTGCAAGATGACAGAGACAGGGGGAATGATGATGCCCTTTTCCACCTGGGAAATGAAGTTGGTAGCAAGGCCTGTCTCGTTGGCCAGGTGTTTGAGCGTCAGTTTTTTTGCTTTGCGCAACTTCGCAAGCCGTTTGCCGATGGGTTGTTTTTTCTTTTCAGCCGGCATTACGCTGCCTCCTCTCCGGTCTTTGGCCCTCCGGCCGCTTTGTTTCAGTTTCACTTGCTGTTCAGCCAGCCTGTCTGACATGCCTCGCTTACATCATCCCCTCATACATCCGCTTTCAAGGCCCGATACACCCGGACCATCCGTATAACGAAACCAAGAATCAGGGCCGCACTGATGAGGATCATAAGATTGGAGGCAAAAAAGGCCATAATAAAGGAATAGGGGTCCTTCAATCGGTAGGCGGAGATCAGGACATGGATCCCGAAGGTCAGAAAGAGGCAGGCTGCAAGAGTCAGAAGCGATTGACGAAGCCACCAGAAAATCGTGTACATGGACGTCATCCTGATCTGCGGGTTAACGCTGACCAGCCCACATCCCCTTGACATTGAAAAGGAATGCATGGCCCTTTGCAGGGAGCAGCCGGCCCCGGGGGCCGGTTTTCAGTGTTAAAAAGGAACGGGCGTTATTGCTTCGAGACCGGGAGGACCAGGTCTTCACATGCCGTGTAGGGGTCAATCTTTTTTTCCACGATCAATTCCACGGCCCTGTCAAATTCTCCTGATTTGGTCAAGCGGTCCAGCGCCTCCTCCAGGAGCCTGGCCTTGACCATCTCTCTCAACTCCTCCCGGACCTTGTTCCGGTTTCCCCTGAAATCGAGTCCGCCCTCGGTCTTGGCAAGATAGGCTGCATGCTGATCCACGGCTTCCAGGAATTCATCGATTCCTTTGTCGAACACTGCCTCCACCTTCAGGATGGGGGGTTTCCATCCCCCTTCCTCGTATTTCTTTTGGTCCATCTCGATCATGAGCCGCAGATCGCTGACGGTCTTGTCCGCGCCTTCCCGATCGGATTTGTTGATGAGAAAGATATCGCCTACCTCAAGGATCCCGGCCTTGATCGCCTGGATATCGTCCCCCATCCCCGGGATAACCACAATGACGGTGGTGTGGGCGCTTCTCACCACGTCTACCTCGTCCTGACCCACGCCCACGGTCTCCACCAGGACATAGTCTTTGCCCATGGCATCCAGGACATCGATGGCGCTTCGCGTTGACTGGGTCAGACCTCCAAAATGCCCTCTGGTGGCGAGAGATCGTATGAATACGCCCGGATCCATGCTGTGCCGCTGCATCCTGACGCGATCCCCGAGGATGGCGCCGCCGCTGAAAGGGCTGGTGGGATCCACGGCCAGGACGCCCACGGTCTTGTCGCGCTGTCTGAGGTGGCCTACCATCTGATCCACCAGGGTGCTCTTGCCTACCCCTGGGGACCCTGTAATCCCGATGATATAGGCATTCCCGGTATGGGGGTAGAGTTCCTTCAACACCTCGCGCACCTCGGGCATGCCGTCGTCAATATCGCGAATGAGACGCGCAACCGTACGGATATCGCCCGCAACCACCTTTTCTGCTATGCTGGACATCAGGACCTCGGTGAGACGTTTTCCTCGACCCATTTGACGATCTGGTCGAGGGGCGTGCCCGGGGTGAATACTGCCTTGACCCCGGCTGCCTTTAATTTTTCAACATCATCCTCCGGGATGATGCCGCCCCCACATACCACGATGTCGTCCGCTCCCCTCTCGCGAAGGAGCTGGACCACTGCGGGGAAAAGGTAGTTGTGGGCACCGGCCAGGCTCGACAGGCCAATCATATCCACATCTTCTTGAATAGCCGCTTCTACAATTTCCTCGGGCGTCTGGTGAAGCCCGGTGTACACCACCTCGAAGCCCGCATCCCGATATGCCCGTGCAATAATCCGGGCCCCCCGGTCATGGCCGTCCAGCCCGGGTTTTGCCACCATCACCCTGACCCTTCTCTTTTGTTGTTTCATCAGAAATCCCTCAATTCCTCAACCCCTAATAAATCCCGGGATCCCGGTACTCGCCAAAAACCTTCCGGTACACATCACACACCTCCTGGAGCGTGGCATGGGCCTTGACCGCCTCGATCACGTCCTCCATGACGTTTTTCCCGCCTGAACAGGCATCGCCCACCCGTTCCAGACAGGCCCGGACCCGGGCATTGTCGCGCTCGTTCTTGATCCGGCGGGTCTTCTCCATCTGAAGGCTTTCCAGTGCCTCATCGATCTCCAGAATCTCTACCGGGATGTCCTCTTCGGTTACATACTTATTGACCCCCACCACGGTCCTTTCCTTTTCGTCGATCTGTTTCTGATAGCGATAGGCGGCATCTGCGATCTCCTGCTGAGGGTAGTTCTTTTCGATGGCCGCCAGCATGCCGCCCATATCATCGATTTTGTCGATAATCCCAAAGGCCTCCTCTTCCATCCGGTCGGTGAGGGCCTCCACAAAATAGGAGCCTCCCAGAGGATCTATGGTATTGGCCACTCCGGATTCTTCCGAGATGATCTGCTGGGTCCGCAGGGCGATGGTGGCCGCCTCTTCGGTGGGGATGGCCAGGACCTCGTCCAGGGAGTTGGTATGAAGCGACTGAGTGCCGCCCATGACTGCGGCCAGGGCCTCGATGGCCGTCCGCACAACGTTGTTGTAGGGCTGCTGGGCCGTGAGGGAGCATCCTGCGGTCTGGGTGTGGAACCGGAGCCACCACGATCTGGGCTCCTTTGCCTTAAACCGTTCCTTCATAATCTTTGCCCACATGCGCCTGGCCGCCCGGAATTTGGCCACTTCCTCAAAGAAATCGAGATGGGAATTAAAAAAGAAGGAGAAGCGGGGGGCGAAATCATCCACATTAAGGCCCCGCTCAATGGCTGCCTCAGTATAGGCGATCCCGTCTGCCAGCGTAAAGGCCAGCTCCTGTACTGCAGTGGAACCCGCCTCCCGGATATGATAGCCGCTGATGCTGATGGTGTTCCATTTGGGGACCTCCTTGGCGCCGAACTCCACCGTGTCCGTGATGATGCGCACCGAAGGTACCGGCGGGCACATGAAGGTCTTCTGGGCAATGAATTCCTTAAGCATGTCGTTCTGGATGGTGCCGCCGATGATCCGCCTGTCAATCCCCCGCTTTTCCGCCATGGCAATGTACATGGCCCAGATCACCGAGGCCGGGGGGTTGATGGTCATGGAGGTGGTAATCTTGTCAATAGGAAGGCCGGCAAAAAGGTCTTCCATGTCCTGGAGGGTGTCGATGGCCACCCCGCATTTGCCGCACTCCCCTCTTGCCTTGGGGGAGTCCGTGTCATAGCCCATGAGGGTGGGCATGTCAAAGGCCGTGGAAAGGCCGGTTTGGCCCTGTTTCACCAGGAGGTGAAACCGCTTGTTGGTGTCCTCGGCCGTCCCCAGACCTGCAAACATCCGCATGGTCCAGAGACGACCCCGGTACATGGAGGGCTGAACCCCGCGCGTGAAGGGATATTCCCCGGGGAATCCCAGGTCCTGCATGTACTGCTGGTTCCTGACATCGGCAGGGGTATAAAGACGGTCGATCTCCCGGTCCGAGACCGTAATAAACCGGGGCAGGCGTTCAGGTCTTGCGGCAAACGCCTTTCTTAATTCCTTCTCCCATCTTTCTTTTCCCTTTTGGATGTCGTCAAAAATTTTGTCGTTGAAGGTCAAGGGCATAGCACACCCCCTTTCGGTCATCTTTGCCTAATGAGGTTCCTCGCTATTACCAGCCGCATGATCTCGTTGGTGCCTTCGTAGATCTGACAGATCTTGGCATCCCGCATGTGGCGCTCCATAGGGTATTCCTTGCAGTAGCCGTATCCCCCCAGGACCTGAATCCCCTCGATGGAGGCCCGCATGGCCGCATCCGATGCATACATCTTGGCCATGGCCGAGGCCTTTTCATAGGGTTTATGATGATCCTCCAGCCAGGCGGCACGAAGGGTCAGGAGTTCGGCGGCATCCAGCTCTGTGGCCATATCGGCCAGTTTCCACTGAATGGCCTGGAAAGAGGTGATCGGCTTGCCGAACTGCTCGCGCGTCTTGGCATAGGCCACTGCCTCCTCCAGCACGGCCCGGCCGATACCCACGGCCTGGGAAGCGATTCCGATCCGGCCCCCGTCCAGGGTGGTCAGCATCTGTTTGAATCCCTCGCCCTCTTTGCCCAGGAGGGCCTCCGCCGGGATCCGCGCATCCTCGAAGATCAGTTCCGCGGTGCCTGAGCCCAGGATGCCCAGTTTCTCTTCGAGCCGTCCCACCTTGAAGCCGGGGGTGTTCTCCAAATCTACTACAAAAGAGGAAATCCCCTTATATCCTTTTCCCTTCTCCGTTACCGCTGCGATGACGCTGTAAGAGGCCACGTTGCCGTTGGTGATAAACTTTTTTTCACCGTTCAGGACCCATTCGTCGCCGTCTCTCACAGCGGTGGTGCGCATCCCTGCCGGGTCGGAACCTGCGTTGGCCTCGGTAAGACCGTAGCACCCGATCTTTTCGCCCGAGGCGCAGGGATACAGGTATTTTTTCTTTTGCTCGTCTGTTCCGTAGGCATGGACCGGAAAACAGTAGAGGGAGTTGTTGACAGACATGATCACACCGGTCGATGCGCAGGCCTTGGACACCTCGATCAGTGCCAGCACATAGCTGACATAATCCATGCCGCCGCCGCCGAATTCCTCGGGCACCGCGATGCCCATCATCTTGAGTTCGCCCAACTGCCGGACGATGTCCGCAGGATGTTCATGCTTTGCATCCAGTTCAGCCGCTTTTGGCTTAATCTCGGTCTCGGCGAACCGGGCAGCCATGTCCTTTACCATCTGCTGTTCTTCAGTCAATGCAAAGTCCATATCAGCTCAAGCCTCCCTTGAACTCGGGTTTTCGCTTTTCCAGAAATGCGGTCAGGCCTTCTTTTCCATCAGGGCTTGCCATGCACAGGGCAAAGGCGTCCGCCTCAATGGCGTTGCCCAGGTGAAGATCCACATCATAGCCCCGGTCAATGGAGTTTTTGACAGCCCGCAGGGAAACCCTCCCCTTGCTGGCGATCAATCTCGCGGTCTTCATGGTCTCTTCCCAAAGCTTGTCAGCGGGGAAGACCTTATTCACGATGCCGATCTCTTTTGCCTCAGCCGCGCCGATGATGGCCCCGGTCATGCACAGTTCCTTTGCCATGGCCTTCCCCACCAGACGGGGAAGCCGCTGGGTTCCCCCAAAACCGGGGATGATCCCCAGATTGATTTCAGGCTGACCGAACTTGGCATTTTCAGATGCGTAAATGAAATCACATGCCATGGCCAGTTCAACCCCCCCGCCCAGGGCAAAGCCGTTCACACAGGCAATGACCGGCAGGGGAAGGGCCTCCAGCCGGAACAGGAGGGCCTGGCCCTGGAGGGAAAAGCGGCGGCCCTCAAGCGGTGTAAAGTTGGCCATATGGGCGATGTCGGCGCCGGCCACAAAGGCCTTTTCGCCCGCGCCTGTCAAGACCAGGACCTTCAGATTCGGGTCTGCCTCGATTTGGTCAAGGGCCTGCCCTACTTCGACCAGGACATCCGGATTGATGGCATTCAGGGCCTTGGGCCGGTTGAACCTGATGACCGCTACGTTGTCTTCTGTCTCATAAAGGATATTTTCGTAAGCCATGTGTTCACCCCTTGTTTAACAGTGATTGTTTTCTAATTGCCTGATTCCGGAGTTCTTCAATCCATTTCCAGGACCATGGCCATGCCCTGGCCCCCGCCGATGCACAGGGATGCCAGCCCCAGTTGCCCCCCTGTCCTCAGCATCTCGCCCATGAGGGTCACCACGATGCGGGCCCCCGAGCAGCCGATGGGGTGACCGATGGAAATGCCGCTCCCAAGTCGGTTGGTCTTTTCCATATCGCATTTGAGCTCCCGCACGCATGCAATGGCCTGGGACGCAAAGGCCTCGTTCAGCTCGATTACATCAAAATCGTTAATAGCAAGTTTTTCTTTCTCAAGGACCTTTCGGACCGCAGGGATGGGGCCCAGACCCATGTAGGCGGGATCGATGGCCGCGGAGGCATATGCCCGGATCCGGGCGACGGGCTTCAAACCCAATTCGGCCGCCTTTTTATCCGACATGAGGAGGAGGGCCGCGGCTGCATCGTTGATGCCTGAGGCATTGCCGGCCGTCACTGTGCCGTCTTTTTTAAAGGCCGGTCTCAGTTTGGCCATTTTTTCGACGCTCGTGTCCATGGGCCGCTCGTCCGTGTCAAAGACCACCGGGTCTCCCTTGCGCTGAGGGATGGCGACCGGCACGATCTCGTCCCGGAACAGACCTTCAGAGATGGCCTTTCGTGCCCGATAGTGACTCAGCGCCCCCAGCTCGTCCTGCTCTTCCCTGGAGATGGAATATTTGGCCGCAATATTTTCCGCGGTGACGCCCATGTGATAGCCGTAGAAAATCTCGAACAGGCCATCCAGGATCATAAGGTCCACGAGCTCCACATTGTTCATGCGCGCGCCCCATCTTGCAGCAGGAACGCCATAGGGGATGAGGCTCATATTCTCCATCCCCCCGGCCAGGATCACCTCGGCCTCGCCGGCCCGGATCGACTGGGCTGCCAGGGCAAGGGCCTTCATGCCCGAGGCGCACACCTTGTTTACGGTATAGGCTCCTGTCTCCTTGGGGATACCTGCCCGGATCATAGCCTGGCGGGCCACATTCTGTCCCTGACCTGCGCCCACTACATTGCCCATAATGACCTCGTCGATCTGAATCGGCTGGGCCGTTGCATCGTAGTCATATCCCTTCTTTTCCAGATCGATGGTCCCGATCCCCTTGAGGGCGTCGGGCTCGAATCGGGTGAGGTCGTCTGTTGCTATTGGTTTCAGATTCAACTTTTTGAGGGCCGCCTTGAGCACCAGCGCGCCCAAGTCCACTACCGGCGTGGTCTTCAAGGTTCCCCCGAATGCCCCTACGGGCGTCCTTACCCCAGAAACAATCACCACATCTGTCATAACGTCGTCTCCTGTTTCCTTAAATTTCCTCTACGGATTACGCAAGGCCAGCAAACTGCAGCCGTCCCGAATGTGCTTGCCTTTCACGGGATAACACCCTGACGGGTAAATTCTCTTTTCGAATTTCAGGCGTAAGTTGCAATAGCTTAATAAATAGGGGCAGAAGGGTTTTTCTGACGCGACTGCCGGAGGTCCGGAAAGGAAGAAAAATCATCCTGCTCCGGTGGCATGTTCGCTGTTATCCCCCCGATTATTGAGCCGGCGCCATAAGTTCTTGATGGCCTTTGGATGCGCTTATGCTTCATTATAAACCACCAGTGTTACGGCCTCGCCCCCCCCCAGGCAGAGAGATGCCTGTCCGATCTTGGCCCCTGTGTCCTTCATGGCATAAATAAGGGTGGTGAGCACCCGGGCCCCGCTTGCGCCGATGGGATGGCCAATGGCCACGGAGCCGCCGTGGATGTTCACCTTTTCCGGATCGATCCCCAGCTCCCTATTGATGGCCACCGAAGAGGTGCTGAAGGCCTCGTTGATCTCGTGAAGGTCGATGTCCTCTATCTTGAGTCCGTCCTTGGCCAGGACCTTGGGGATAGAGAGGATGGGCGCGACCAATACGTATTTCATGTCGATTCCCGCGGCCCCCTGGGCACCTACGCGGACCAGGGGCTTGCGCCCCAGCTCATTGGCCTTTTCACGCGACATCACCACCAGGGCCGCGGCCCCGTCGCTGATCTTGCTGGCATTTCCCGCGGTCACCAGGCCGCCCTTCTTGAAGGCCGGCCGGAGCCTGGACAGGGCCTCCATGCTGGTTTTAGGCTTTCGCAGGGGAATCTCGTCCACATCGAATATCTTGGGGTCTCCCTTTTTGACCGGGACCTCCACCGCGACGATCTCATCTTTGAATTTGCCTTCATCAATGGCCTTCCAGGCCTTTTCATAGGAGCGCATGGCAAAGGCATCCGTGTCTTCCCGGCTCACCCCATATTTTTCGGAGACCAACTCCGCGCTGATCCCCATGTGAAAGTCATTTACATGGTCCCAGAGCCCGTCATGGACCATGCCGTCGATTAATTGACCGTTGTTCATGCGGTAACCGGTCCTGGCCTTTTCCAGCATATAGGGGCACAGGTTCATATTTTCCTGGCCGCCGGCTACAATGATGTCCGCATCCCCGCACTGGATGGCCTGTGCCGCCAGCATGACCGCCTTCAGGCCTGAGCCGCATACCTTGTTTACGGTAATGGCCCCCACCTCCCAGGGCAGTCCGGCCCGGACCATGGTCTGCCTGGCCGGGTTTTGACCAAGGCCGTGGGGCAGGACACTCCCCATGATGACCTCATCCACCTGCTCTTTCTGTATGCCCGCCCTTTTGATGGCCTCCTTGATCACAATCGCGCCAAGATCCGTTGCAGAGACCGTGCTAAGCGACCCGGCAAAGTCCCCCACTGCTGTGCGGCACGCACTGACAATCACCACTTCCTTCATAGATGTTCCCCTTTTTTGGATTTTGGATGCTGGATGCCTGTCGAAACGCCTAAATTCAGCGTAACAGCTCAATAAATGGGGGCAGAAGGGTTTTTCTGACGCGACTGCCGGGAGGGCGCCGTCTCTTTGTGACTTATCAGTGGGGGAAGCCGCAGCTCGACGAAGTCGAGAATGCCAAAGGGGCA